>NZ_VFOM01000005.1 GCF_006716125.1 Homoserinimonas aerilata
TCGGCATCCGGAACCCGCGCAGACCTCACAGGGCTGCTGCCCGTCGCGTGGCGGCGTGACGACCTCGTATAGCTCTGAGTGGTCGCTCGTGTCGTGTCGAGTGGTCATTACTCGCCGTTCGAGGGGCATCTTCGGGCGAACGTTGACCTCTCGCGGGGCTCGCGTCCTCAAGAGGCGCCGCGAGTGGTCAGAAAGTTGCCCAAGTTCGCGCCGGTGGGGCCAGTATTGACCTCTCGCGGATCGGGATGGGCGGGCTCGCGTCGCGGAGCGGGTGCGGATGCCCGGGGTCGCCAAAGGGGGAGAATAACCCGAGCCCGAATGGGCGACAATGGAGGCATGACTGAACAGCAGGACACGCCCGAGGGCCCGCACGAGGCTGACGGCGCCGCTGGGGAGCCCGTGGAGCCGCGGGTCGTCCGGGAGCAGGAGCGCGTGAGCATCCGCCGTGCCCCCAAGCTGCCCGTGTTCCTGGTGCTCGGCGCGGGCCTCGGCGCGATCGTCGCGTTCGTGCTCACCGCGGTCGGCGACCTCGACCGTCGGGTCGGATTCGGCGCGACCTTCGGCTACCTGGCCCTCTACGGCATCCCCGCCGGCATCGTGCTCGGCGCGATCGTCGCCCTCGTGCTGGATCGTCGCTCGCGCAGGCGCGCAGCGGAGGTCACCGTCGAGCACGAGAGCATGCAGGAGCCGGACGAACAGCAGGAGCCGGACACGCAACAGGAGCCGGACAAGCCCGGCGAGAGCCCCGCTAGCTGAGCTGGTTCTGCTCGACCCAGCGCAGGTACTCCTCGCTGACGTTGCCGGTGACGTAGTCGCCCGTGAAGCAGCTCATCTCGAGTGACTGCACCGAGGATCCCTCCAGGATGGCCGACTGCATGTCGGCGACCTCCTGGTAGATGAGGTGGTCGGCGCCGAGCTCCGTGGTGATCTCGGGGATCTTGCGGCCGTGCGCCACGAGCTCCTGCCGCGAGGGCATGTTGATGCCGTACACGTGCGGGTAGCGCACGGGCGGCGCAGCCGAGGTGAAGGTGACCTTGTTGGCGCCCGCCTGACGGGCCATCTCGACGATCTCCTTCGAGGTGGTGCCGCGCACGATCGAGTCGTCGACGATGAGGATGTTCTTGCCTTTGAATTCGCTGCCCATCGCGTTCAGCTTCTGCTTGACGCTGCGCTTGCGCTCCGCCTGGCCGGGCATGATGAAGGTGCGGCCGACGTAGCGGTTCTTGTAGAAGCCTTCGCGGTATTCGACGCCGAGCTTCTGGGCGACCTGCATGGCGGCGGGGCGGGACGAGTCGGGGATGGGCATGACCACGTCGATGTCGCCGAGCGGCGTGTGCTTGGCGATGGTGTCGGCGAGGCGGTTGCCGAGGCGCAGGCGTGCCTCATAGACGGAGATGCCGTTCATGATGGAGTCGGGCCGGGCCAGGTACACGTACTCGAACGAGCAGGGGATGAGCACCGGGTTGGCGGCGCACTGGCGAGACACCATCTCACCGTTCTTGGCGATGAACACGGCCTCGCCCGGAGCGATGTCGCGCACCATCTCGTATCCGCCGCTCTCCAGGACGAGAGATTCGGATGCGACCACCCACTCGTCGCCGACCAGCCCGCTCGTGCGACGCCCGAGTACGAGCGGCCGGATGCCGAACGGGTCACGGAACGCGAGAAGGCCGTGCCCGGCGATGAGCGCGATCGCCGCATAGGAGCCCTCGACCCGCTCATGCACGCGGCTGACGGCGGCGAAGATCTGCTCGGGGTCGAGGTCGGTGCCGCTGACCTGCTCCTGCAGCTCGTTGGCGAGCACATTGACGAGCAGTTCCGTGTCGGAGTGAGTGTTGAGGTGCCGCCGGTCGATGCGGAACAGCTCGTCGGTGAGCTCGCGGGTGTTGGTGAGGTTGCCGTTGTGTACGAGCATGATGCCGTACGGCGCATTCACGTAGAACGGCTGCGACTCCTCCTCGTTCTCGGCGGTGCCCTTGGTGGCGTAGCGCACATGCCCGAGGCCCATCGTGCCGGGCAGCGCGCGCATGTCGCGCGTGCGGAACGCCTCCCGCACCTGGCCTTTGGCCTTGTGGAAGTGGAAGGTCGAGCCCTCGGCGGTGGCGATGCCCGTCGAGTCCTGGCCGCGATGCTGCAGCAGGAGGAGGGCGTTGTAGACGAGTTGGTTGGCAGGCTCCGATGAGACGATGCCGACGATGCCGCACATTCGGTGCAGACTCCAGACCGTAGAGTGATTGTTGACCATAGTCTTTCACGCCGGGCAACCCCCGGCGAACTCCCCAGAAGAGGATCACGCCGATGGCTGACAGCTACGCCCGCGCCGGTGTCGACACGGCGGCAGGAGACCTCGCCGTCGAACTCATGAAGAAGGCCGTCACCCGCACGCACGGCCCGCAGGTTTTGGGCGGATTCGGTGGCTTCGCCGGTCTCTTCGACGTGTCGTTCCTGACCGCGTTCAAGCGCCCGCTGCTGGCGACGTCGACGGATGGCGTGGGCACGAAGGTCGCCATCGCGCAGGCCATCGACAAGCACGACACCATCGGCCAGGATCTCGTCGGCATGGTCGTCGACGACATCATCGTGGTCGGTGCCGCACCCCTGTTCATGACCGACTACATCGCCTGCGGCAAGGTGTTCCCGAACCGCATCGCCGACATCGTCGCCGGCATCGCGAACGCCTGCGCCGAGACGGGCACAGCGCTGGTCGGGGGCGAGACGGCGGAACACCCCGGCCTGCTCGGCGTCGACGACTACGACGTTGCCGGTGCCGCGGTCGGCGCGGTCGAGGCGGATGCCCTGCTCGGCCCGGATCGCGTGACGAACGGCGACGTCGTCATCGCGATGCGATCATCCGGTGTGCACAGCAACGGCTTCTCGCTCGTGCGTCACATCCTGGCGGGCGCGGGCGTCGGCTTCACCGATCATTCGGATGCTCTGGGCGGCACGGTCGGCGAGGTGCTGCTCGAGCCGACCCGCCTCTACGCGGGGCCGCTCGTGCGACTGCTCGACGCGCATCCGGGGGCCGTCCATGCGCTCAGCCATGTCACCGGCGGGGGCATCGCCGCGAACTTGGCGCGCGTTCTGCCGCGCGGCTCCTGGGCCGAGGTGGAGCGTTCGACGTGGGCGCCGCACGACGTGTTCCGCGTGCTCGCCGACATGGGCGGCATCGACCTGGCCGACACAGAAGGAACGTGGAACCTGGGCGTCGGAATGTTCGCCATCGTCGACGCTGCGGCGGCGGATGCTGTGCTGTCATTCCTGAACGCTGAGGGCGTCGAGTCGTGGGTCGCCGGAACGGTGTCGACCGGTGCCGTACCCACGGCGGAGTTCGTGCAGGGCGCCAAGGGCGTCGACGGAGGGGCCGTGCGCCTCACGGGAGCGTTCGCGTAAGGATCGGGTCTCGAGACTGTCGCCGTAGATGGCGACACCTCGACCCGCTGTTATCTCGCTGGTCGAGGTGGTGCGCTCTGGCGCGCCAGTCTCGAGACCTGCCCCCGAGCGACCGGCGGTTGACATCTGTCCGCACAGGCGTACTCTATGTAGGTACTTTATGTAGGTACATAAAAGAATTCCTGTTCGGGCACAGAAGCCCCCAATCCTGAGGAGATTCGTCATGGCAGCCGGATCGCGTATTAAGAGTCACATCCCCCTGTTCGATGGAATGAACAAGATCCCGGGCGGGATCATGCTGATCCCCCTGATCCTCGGGTCGCTCGTCGGAACGTTCGCGCCCGACTTCCTCGAGATGGGCAACTTCACCACGGCGCTGTTCAAGAACAGCGCGCTTCCGCTGATCGGTGTTCTGATCTTCGCGACGGGCATGCAGATCACGCTCAAGACGTCCGGCCCCGTGCTGGCGACGACCGGCACGATCCTGCTGACCAAGTCGATCATCCCCGCCGGGCTTGTCGTTCTGCTGGGCAGCTTCACGGGCCTTGACGGCGTGCTCGGGGTGTCGATCCTCGCGCTCATCGTCACCATGGACAACAGCAACGGTGGCCTGTGGCTCGCGTTCACCGGCCGCTACGGCAACTCGACGGACCGTGGCGCCTACATGGCGTCGGCCATCAATGACGGCCCGTTCTTCTCGATGCTGTTCCTGGGCGCCGCCGGCCTCGCCGACATCCCCGTCACGCTGCTGATCGCCGCGATCATCCCGCTTGTCGCGGGCATCATCATCGGCAACATCGACGCCCGCTGGACCGAGATCATGCGCCCGGTCCCGAACATCGTCATCCCGTTCTTCGCCTTCGCGCTGGGCACGGGAATCAACCTCGGCAACGTCGTCAGCGGTGGCCTCTCCGGCATCCTCGTCGGCGCGTTCGCGACCCTGTTCACGGGAACCCTCGCCTACTTCGGCTACCGCTGGATCCTGCGCCGCGGCAAGCAGTCGGGCATCGGAATCGCCTCGGCCACCACGGCGGGCAACGCGATCGCCACGCCGGCGATCATCGCCGCGGCCGACCCGAGCTTCGCACCGTACATGGAGGTCGCGACCGCGCAGGTCGCATCCGCCGTTCTCGTCTCCGCCGTTCTGGCCCCGCTTCTCGCAGCCTGGGTGCTCAAGCGCCAGGGCGGCGTCAGGGAGGTCGAGGCACCAGACGCCGCAGACGATGCACCGGATGCCGTGATCGCTGAATCGAAGACGGTCTGAGCAATGGCGGAGCAGATGGCGGCATCGGCTGCGACTCCTGCGGGAATCGTCGCCGATGACCTGACGGGGGCAACCGACTCGGCGGTGCAGTTCGCTCGGGACGGCTGGCAGGCGCGGCTCGCGCTGGCCATGCCCGCGCCCGGCACCGCGCTTGCAGGTTCGGTCGTCTCCTTCGTCACGGATGCCCGGGCGCAGGCCCCCGATGCAGCACGCGCCTCGACGGCTCGTGCGGTGGCGGGCCTGCGCGAGGCGGGCGCCCGGCACCTGTTCATCAAGATCGATTCGACGATGCGCGGATCGGTCAGCGAGCAGGTGGCCGGCGCCCTCGACGCCTGGTCTGTCGAGCATCCGGATGCCGTTGCGGTCGTCTGCTCCGCCTATCCCGCCATGGGTCGCACGGTCGAGGGTGGCCACATCCTCGTGAACGGGGCGGGCGTGCACACGACCGCCGTGGGAACCGACCCGGTCACCCCTGTGGCCACGAGCGATCTTGCCGAGCTTCTGCCGGGAAGCGTGTCGCTGGCGCTGCGCCACGACTCCGCGCCCAAGAACGCGGCCCAGCTCGACGCGGCATTCACGGGTGGTACCCGTGTCGTCGTGGTCGATGCCGCCACGGACGCGGATCTGACCACGCTCGCCGAGGCGGTCGCCCTTCTCGGCCCGCGCGCTGTTCCGGTCGGCGCGGCGGGGCTCGCCGTCGCCATGTCGCGGGTGTGGTCGATCTCCGATGCTCCGGATGCCGGCACCGGCAGGCAGGTGGGCCGCATTGTCGTCGTGGTCAGTTCGCTCCATGACGTGTCGCGCAGCCAGGCCGATCACCTCGTCGACAGCGTTCCCGCTGAGCGCATCCGTGTGCTCGCGCCAACGCTTGACGATGCCCTCAGCCCCGACACGATCGCCGACTGGGCTGCGCGGCAGCTCGCGGATTCGGCTCTGCCCGAGATCGTCGTGATCTCGTCGCCGAGTGAACGCCCGACGCAGCTGCCGAGCGGCGACTCGACGGCCGCCGAGCTCATCGCCGACAGTCTTGCCACCATCACCGGTCTCGTCTTCGCGCACGACGCCGTGGGGGCCCTCATGCTGCTCGGCGGCGAGGGAGCCCGCGCCGTGCTCGATCGCCTCGGTGCCGACTCGTTGCTCGTCCACGACGCCATCCGGGAGGGCATCCCCCTCGGAACGCTCGAAGGCGGCGTCGCCGACGGCGTCACAGTCGTCACGAAGGCCGGAGGCTTCGGCACCCCCACATCCGTCGCCGACATCGTGCTCGAACTCCTCAACCCCTGACCCCCAGGTGCTGCCACCACGGCACCGCGCAAACAGTAAGGATCCACCTGATGACCATCCCCAGACTCGCCCTCACCCTCGGAGACGTCGCCGGAATCGGCCCGGAGATCACCGCGAAGTCGCTGCTCGGCCACGACGAGCTGCGCACGAAGTGCATCCCCATCGTGATCGGTGACGAGGCGGCCATGCGCCGCGGCGTCGCAGCAGTCGGAGGTGACCCGGAGGTCGTGCGCGTCATCTCCTCGGTGTCGGAGGCGACGAACACGCCGGGCACCATCGAACTCATCCAGGTCGGGCCGTCGCTCGCCGACGTCGAGGTGGGCGTGCTCAGCGCCGAAGCCGGCGACGGTTCGTACCGTTTCGTCGTCGAGGCATGCCGACTCGCGCGTGAGGGTGAGGTCGACGGGATCGTGACCGCGCCACTCAACAAGGCGGCGATGCACGCCGGCGGCCACAACTTCCCCGGCCACACGGAGCTTCTCGCTCACGAGTTCGGCGTCAAGAACTACTCGCTCGTGCTGTCGGCGGGGGAGCTCTTCTTCTTCCACCTCACCACCCACGTGTCCATGCGTCAGGCGATCGAGGACATTACCTTCGACCGCACCCTCAGCGTGCTCCGCCTGGCCGGCGCCTTCGCTCGCTCCATGGGCAAGCCGGACGAGCTGATCGGTCTCGCCGGACTCAACCCGCACGCGGGCGAGAACCGCATCTTCGGTGACGAGGACGCCGACATCCTGCAGCCCGCCGTCGAGGCGGCGCGCGCCGAAGGGCTCAACGCCGTCGGCCCGCTGCCCGGCGACGCGCTCATCCCCGCCGCAGTGCGTGGCAAGTTCAACCTCGCGGTCGTCTGCTACCACGACCAGGGTCACGCCCCCTTCAAGGCCGTCTACGGCGACGACGGCGTCAACATCACCGTCGGCCTGCCCGTCGTGCGCGTCTCGGTCGACCACGGCACGGCCTTCGACATCGCAGGCAAGGGCATCGCGCGCGAAGCGAGCCTCGTGCTGTCGCTCGAACGTGCCGCAGCGCTCGCACCCGGCTGGGATCACGTGTGGCGCACGGCGCAGGGCATGTCCGAGAGTGTTGCCTGAACCGGTACGCTGACGCAGGCGGTCAGCATGGGCTGACGAGGAGGGCACCGGATGTGGATTGACGACGTTCCTGAGGGCGCGGTCGATGCGACAACCGGCTCCCCCCTCCACGCCCAACTGAGCGCCCTCCTGCGCGCCGGCATCGGCGACGGCTCACTGCCGCCCGGCTCGCAACTGCCCACCGAGGCGGAGATCCAGGAGAAGTTCGGAATCTCCCGATCCGTCGTGCGCCAGACGATGGCGGGGCTCGCATCCGACGGCCTCATCCTGCGCGGACGGGGCCGCGGCAGTGTCGTCGCACCGCACCTGGAGCACCACAGGCAGGTGCAGCGCATGCCCGGGCTGTCGGCCCAGATATCGACGGTGTCGGGCCCCGTGCGCACCGAGGTCCTGACGATCGCCCCCGGAGCGGATGCTCGGGCCGCTGCCGCACTCGGAACCACCCGCCTGCTCTCCCTGCGCCGCCGCCGCTCAGCCGACGGCGAGGCGATCGCCATCATCCACACCTGGCTGCCGCTGTCGCTCGCGGAGAGCCTCACCGCAGAAGAGCTGACGGATGCCTCGCTGCACGCCCTGCTCGCCGAGCGCTTCGGGGTTCCCGTGTCAGCCGGCCGCCGTCAGATCCGCGCCGTCGCAGCATCCGGCCAGCTCGCCGAAGAGCTGTCGGTGCCGATCGGCTCACCGCTGCTGCTGCTCGAAGGAACCAGCCTCGACGACGGGGGCGCGCCCGTCGAATACTTCTCCACCTGGCATCGAGCCGACCGCGTCGTGTTCGACGTCGACGTCACCGCCGCAGAACCGCAGCCGAACGCCGCCCTCGCCGGCCGCGTGGAGGAACTGGCGCGGGAACTGCAGGCACTCTCGTCGCAGCTCACGCGCGGCGCGCGGTAGCTCACTCTGTGGAGGGTCTCGAGACTGTCGCTTCGCGACACCTCGACCCGCAGTAACATCCGCCGGTTGAGGGGCACGGAGTGCCGTCTCGAAACCTCGACCCGCGAGTGTTGCCGCGGGTTGAGGTGGTGCGCTCTGGCGCGCCAGTCTCGAAACTCGCCGCGGGTGGGAGGAAACCTCTACGCCGTGCGGGTCTCTCCGCTGTCGGAGGAGAACTCGGGCCACTTTCCGAGATCCTCTTCGAGGCGCTCAGCGTCTACCGCCGCGCTTTCGGCGCTGGTCAGCTCGCGTGCGAGCGCGTCGTAGTTCGTGTCGGGGCTGAAGTACTTCAGCTCCCGTGCCACCTTGGTGTGTTTTGCTTTCTGACGGCCGCGCCCCATGGGCTTGACCCCCTTACGATTCCCGCCCGGTTTTCTCGACTCTTTGTGTGCGAATCACTGCCCGGGATTGACCAACATGGATCTTCCAAAACTAACTACTCACTTTAGCATGTCGTGGGGTACAAGCCGGGTGCGGGCATCCTCTTGATGCCTTGTTCAGCATGGACGGGTAACGTAATCGCGTGACCTCTGACCGCAGCCATGTATCCGTAGTCGTGATCGGCGCTGGGCAGGCTGGCCTTTCGGTGTCGTATTACCTGCAGCGGCTGGGCCTCGAGGCGGGCAGCGGGTTTGTCGTGCTTGACCGCGGCCCCGGCTCGGGTGGCGCCTGGCAGTCGCGGTGGGAGGCCCTGCGCATCGGCGTCGCGCACCGCATCAACGACCTGCCGGGTATGGATGAGCTGGGTCTCAGTTTCGAGACGGCCGACCGTTCCGCCCCGGCGAGGGATGTCGTCGCCGACTATTACGAACAGTATGAGCGTCACTACAACATCCCGGTCGTGCGCCCCATCTCGGTGCGGCGCGTGTTCAACGACGGCGTCGCGCTCGTCGTCGAATACGCGGATGGCGCCGACAACCTCCACCAGGTGGAGACGGATGCTGTGGTGAATGCGACGGGAACGTGGGGTTCGCCGTTCGTGCCCTGGTATGCGGGCATGAACAGGTTCGAGGGCGAGCAGCTCAACACGACCGAGTACGTGTCTGCGCAGGACTATGAGGGCAGAAGGGTCCTCGTTGTCGGCGGGGGGACATCCGCGATCGGTTTTCTGATGGAGCTGGAGAATGTGGCATCCGAGCTGGCGTGGGCCAGTCGGCGCCCGATCGAGTTCCTCGATGAGGGCGAGCTGAATCTGGAGGACGGCCGTCGCGCGGTGGCTGCACAGGATGAGGCGGCGCGCGAGGGCAGGGCGCTGCCGAGCATTGTGAGCGGCACCGGGGTTCCGCGCACGCGCCGCATCCAGTCGGCGATTGAGCGTGGGCTGCTCGTGCCGAAGCCCATCTTTGAGGCGATCGAGCCGGATGGTGTGCGCTGGGAGGACGGCAGCTTTCAGGCCTTCGACGTGATCCTGTGGGCGACGGGCTTCCGCCCCGAGCTGAGGCACCTCGCCCCGCTGAAGCTGCGCGAGAAGGAGGGCGGCGTGTCGGTCGGCAACGGCTCCTCGTGGAAGGATCCGCGCATCTTCTTCGCCGGCTACGGCCCGCAGGCATCCACCATCGGGGCCAACCGCGCGGGGCGCACGATCGCCCGCCAGGTGATGGCGCAGCTCAGCACCTTCTAGTACTCACGTCGTGTGTCGCGAGAGGCCAGTTCTCGCCCCTTCAGTGAGCGGGATGGGCCATTTTCGACCTCTCGTTGATCGCCCGATCGCCCGATCGCCCCATCGCCCGCTCGCCCCATCGCCCCATCGCCCGCGAGTGGCCGATATTCGCCCCATGGAGGGGCAGCGGAGGGCCAGTTCTGACCTATCGCGGAGTTCTGCAACCACCGGTGGCAGCAGGTCAGCGGCGACGCAACGTCAGCGCCGTCGACGACGGGCCGGTGGCAGCGACCGCCGGACGACTGGCCGCACGGGCTCACCGCGCCGTTCCTGCCCGGGGAGCGGCCGAGGCGTACGGTTCTTCAGTGCCGCCGATGAGCCGAGCAGCCACGGCACGAGCGCGACCGTCACCCCGTGCACGAGCATGAGCTTGTGGCGGATGCGCCGGGCCTTGTGGTTGTGCAGCAGCCGCTCCCACCAGTGCCCGACGATGAACTGTGGCAGGTACACCGTCATGACCTCGGAGCCGTGGGCTTCGTGTCGCGACTTCAGATATGCGATGAGCGGGTCACTGATGTCGCGGTACGGCGACTGGACCACGCGCAGCGGCACGCGGATGTTCATCTCCGCCCACTGCCGTTCCAGCAGCGCCGTGGCGTCATCGTCGATCGAACAGTGAACCGCCTCCAGACTCTCGTGCCGCGCAGCGATCGCGTAGTCGAGGGCCTTCAGCGTGGGTTTCTGCAGACGCCCCACCAGCACGATGGCGTGGTCGCCCTCTGAGCCGAATGTTGTCACCGGGTCGACCTCGAGATCACTTTCGACGGCGCGGTAGTAGCGATTCACCCGCACCATGAGGAGATACAGCACCGGCATGATCACGAAGACCAGCCAGGCGCCGTGCGTGAACTTGGTCACCGTGACGATCACAAGCACCGTCGCAGTGAAGACGGCACCCGTCGCGTTGATCGCCAAGCCCCACAGAACCGAACGCGGTGCCGATACGCCGCCGCGGAGCATCCGGATCCAGTGCTTCACCATGCCGGTCTGGCCGAGCGTGAACGAGACGAAGACCCCGATGATGTACAGCTGGATGAGCTGCGTCAAGTTTGCCTGGTAGGCGATGAGCAGCATGATGGCGGCGAGCCCGAGCACGATGACCCCGTTGGAGTAGACGAGGCGATCGCCGCGCGTCTGCAGCGACTTGGGTGCGTAACCGTCTCGGGCGAGAACAGAACCGAGCAGCGGAAAACCATTGAACGCCGTGTTCGCCGCCAACAGCAGCACTGCCGCCGTCGTCGCCTGCACGACAAAGAACATGATCGTGCCGTCGCCGCCGAAGACCGCCGCCGCAAGCTGAGCCATGACACTGCGCTGCGGTGCGGTCGCACATTCCGCCCACCCGACCAGATCACACGGATGCTCGGCGTAGTGCACCCGGCTGATCAGCGCGAGCGCGGTCACCCCCACGAACAGCACAATGGCGATGCCGCCCATCAGTACAAGGGTCCACTGGGCGTTGCGGATCTTCGGCACCCTGAACGCGGGCACCCCGTTGCTGATGGCCTCCACGCCGGTGAGGGCCGAACATCCGCTCGCGAATGCGCGCAGCAGCAGCAGGATGACGCCCACCTGGCTGAGCTCCGCAGCCTTCACCGTGAAGTCGGCCGACTCGGCCACGGGGATGTCGCCGAGCGCCACACGGATGCCGCCGACCACGACCATGAGCAGCACACTGCCGATGAACAGATAGGTGGGCAGGGCGAAGGCCTTGCTCGACTCGGCGACGCCACGCAGGTTCACGGCGACGAGCAGCACGACGAACACGACGGCGAGCTCGACCCGCCACTCGTGCAGCACGGGGATCGCCGAGATGATGTTGTCGACGCCGCTCGCGACCGACACCGTCACGGTCATCACATAGTCGACGAGCAGGGCGGATGCCACGATCAGGCCCGCCTTCTCGCCCAGGTTGCGGTGGGCGACCTCGTAGTCGCCACCGCCCGAGGGGTACGCCTTGACGAGCTGCCGGTACGAGGCGACGACGACCACCAGCAGCAGCACGACCGCCGCGGCCACCCACGGCGCGAAACTCAGCATCGCGAGGCCGCCGAGGGCGAGGATCAGGAGCAGTTCCTGCGGCGCGTACGCGACCGACGAGAGCGGATCGCTCGCAAAGATCGGCAGCGCAAGGCGCTTCGGAAGGAGCTGCTCGTCGAGCTTGTCGCTGGGGAGGGGATCCCCGATCAGCCACCGCTTGGGCGACCTGACATCATCAGTCACGAGCGGCGACACTACGCCGATTGCGGCCGATGTCAAGTTCCGTTGTTATCCGGGGTTCGGAGGGACGTCAGGAAGCTCGGGCCTAGCCCTTGTCTCCGCCATCGCTGGTGTTCATGATCCGCTTCTGGAAGAAGAAGAACAGAACCGCGACAGGGATTGACATGAGGACTGCTGCGGCGAGCTGGAGGGGAAACTGGTTGCCCTGCCCGCCGAGTTGGCCCGACACCAGCGAAGCCACACCGGTGGTGAGTGTGTTGAGATCGGGCGACTGCCGGGAGACGACGAAGTGGGAGAACTCGTTCCACGAGCCCTGGAAGCTGAAGATGAAGATGGTGATGAGCGCCGGTCGTGCCATGGGGAGGACGACAGACCAGAAGGTGCGGAATACGCCGGCGCCGTCAAGACGGGCAGCCTCTTCAACGCTCACGGGTATTGATTCGAAGAACTGTTTCATGATGAAGATTCCGCCGGCGTCGACGAGAAGTGGGAGAATCATGCCGGCGTAGGTGTCGTAGATGCCCAGTTCTTTGAGTACGAGGAAGCGTGGGATCAACAGCACCACGCTGGGCACCGCCATGACTCCGATAACGCCAGCGAAGATGACCCCCCGACCGCGGAACTTCAAGCGGGAGAGCGCATATCCCGCGAGCGAATCGAAGAACACTCGCCCCAGCGTGACGAAGAGCGTGACAAGTGCGGAGTTCCCCGCCCATCGCAGCATCGGAACTTCAGTGAACAGGCGGTCGTACGCCGCAACCGACCAGACCTGAGGCAGAAGTGAGAGTGGGTTTGCGGTGGCATCGCCATTGGACTTGAGCGACCCGGCGATGCTGATCATGAACGGATAGATATAGACGAGGGCCAGGGCGATGAGCAGCAGGTACGCCACGGTGGTAGCTGAGAGAACGCGGGCCTTGTTCATGCTGATCCTTCCCTTCCTCGAGGTGCGGCATCATTGCCGGCGGTCACGCCCCTTCTGGTGCGCAGCGTCGTCCGGTCGCGGTCCTTCAGGATGAAGCGCTGGAGCAGCGTGAGCGTGACGATGATGCCGAAGAGGATGAAGGAGATGGCTGCACCCTGGCCCCAGTCGAGGCCTTTGAATGAGGTCTCGTACGCGAGATAGGCGGGTGTGAGTGTGGTCTTGCCAGGGGCGCCACCACCGGTGAGATAGATGGCATCGAACAGCTGCCATGTACCGATCAGGCCGAGCGTCAGCACAGTGAAAATCGTTGGCTTCACAAGGGGAAGCGTGATCGAGAAGAATGTCCGGATTGGCCCTGCACCGTCGATGAGGGCGGCCTCCCGAACGTCGGATCCGATGGCCTGGAGCGCGGCGAGGAATAAGAGCATGAAGGTGCCGGATGTGGTCCACACGGCCATGATGATCAGCGCACACATGGCGATGCTTGGCCCGCTGATCCACTGCCATCCGGTGACGCCGAGGAACCACTCGTCGGCGAGGAACGGAGGCGGCGAGGTAATTCCGAAGGCAGCCAGCATGTTGTGAAAGATCCCGCTGGGGTCGGAGAACCAGTTGGGCCCCTTCGCTCCGAACCAGCCGAGCACCGTGTTCACGGCACCGGATGCGCTGAAGAGGAAGAGGAAAACGATCACGATTGCGACCGAACTGGTGATCGACGGGAAGTAGAAGGCGGTGCGGAAGAATCCCCGGCCGCGCAGGATCCTCCTGTTGACCTGGACGGCCAAGAACAACGAGAGTGCGGTCTGCAGGGGAACAACGAAGAGCACGTAGTAGAAGTTGTTGCGGAGCGAGATGCCGAAGTCGTCGCGTGCCAGCCCGGGCTCGGCGAGGATGGTGGCGTAGTTGTCGAGGCCGACGAATTCCGTCTTCCCGCTGAGGGGTGACCCGAGGCCGTTCCAGTCGCTCAAGCTCACCCACACCGCCAGGACTATGGGGATGACGAGGAAGATGGCGATGATTGCAATAGATGGTGCGGTGAAGAGCCAACCGGCGGATGTGTGCCCGCTGAAGAGGGCGTTCTTCCGCTTGGCGGAGTGGTCGCGATCAGTACCTAGTGTGCGTGACATGTGTGATCGCGACCTCTCCGTCAGCGTTGTTCGTGTCTGTTACCGGGTGGACGCGTCGAGCGCCGGCTGCAGGTTCTTCTGGAACTTCTCGAGGATGGACTGGGCGTTGCCGGTGAACAGCGTCGACAGTTCGGCGTTGAAGTCGGTGACCACAGCAGCGGAGCCGTCGAAGTTGATCGGGTTGGTTGCGATGTCACCCGCAGCGAAGGCGGCGTTCTGCGGATATTCTCCATTGAACCAGTCACCGAGCGTGGTCACCGGAGGAATCTGGCCGACCTCGCCTGCTGCGATCTTGAGCTGCTCCTCACTGGTGAGGAAGGCGACCAGATCTTTGGTCTGCTCGAGCGTTGCGGAGTCGGCTGGGATGCCCCAGCAGTTGGTGAAAGCGAAGGTGGAGACTCCGGCAGGGCCGGCGGGAAGGTTGACGGCCCGGTAGCTGAGCTCCGGGTAGTCGAGTTTGACGCCGCTCACCCAAGCGCCCTCGATGACCATGGCGGCCTTGCCTGCACCGAACGCCTCGCCTGCCCAGCCGGCGTCAAGTTCGGAGGGCGTGCGGTAGACGCCTGCGTCGTACAGGTGCTGGATGTATTCGAGGCCCTCGAGGTTCTCGGGGCTCGTTGCGGTGGCGGTGTCACCGTCGAAGAGTTTGCCGCCGGCCTGGTTCATGAACGTTCCGACCCGCGCGTACTCGAGTCCGAACGAGAAACCGACCGTGTCAGCCGTTGTCAACTTCGTGGCAACGTCTTCGAGTTCATCCCAGGTCGTGGGTGTGTCGGCCTCGGTGAGGCCAGCCTCTGCCCACTTGTCTTCATTGATGACCAGGGCTAGCGTGCCGAAGTCCTTGGGTGCGCAGTAGAACGTGCCGTCGTGGCTGAATGTGTCGACAAGCGAGGGGTAGAAGTCGGCTGCATTCGGGAGGTCTTCGGCGTAGGGCTCGAGGTATCCGTTGCTGGCGTACGTCTGGAACTGGTCCCAGCTCATGTAGAAGATGTCGGCGGGGTCCCCGCCGGCGAACCCTTGGCCGAGTTGCTGGGTCAGGTCGCTGGCTGCGATGACCTCGACATCGATCCCGCTCTTGTCGGTCCAGCGCTTGGTGGCGGCGATTATGCCGTTCGTCTCCATGTCGCCGCTGCTGCCGATCAGCATGGTGAGTTTCTTGGGGGCTTCGGGCTCGCTGGTGGCGCAGCCAGCCATCGACCCGACCAGCGCGAGTGCGATAAGTGATGCAGCGAATGCTGTCTTTCTCATGGGTTTTGATCCTTTTCACATCGTTGTGCAAATGAATGCCGCCTCGGCAGCGGGGTGCAGGGTTGAAAGTTTGATCGATCAAATTTCTGGTGTTAGGTTACCTCACACGAAGCGAAAGTCAATCGCAAGCCGAGCAGAACCCTTTCAACGGAGATACAGATGCATGACATGCCTGCCCTGCAACCGCTGCTGTCAGGAGAGACAGTGGTTCTCTCGGCACCCACCCAGGTGTGGTCGGCTGCAAACGG
This sequence comes from Homoserinimonas aerilata, assembly GCF_006716125.1. Taxonomy (NCBI): domain Bacteria; kingdom Bacillati; phylum Actinomycetota; class Actinomycetes; order Micrococcales; family Microbacteriaceae; genus Homoserinimonas; species Homoserinimonas aerilata. The sequence goes on from NZ_VFOM01000005.1 coordinate 15,388, forward strand.
CCAACTCGGGCCGACCCCCATACACGGAGTCTATTTCGCGGACACACGAGTGATCCGTGAATCATCGTGGAAGCTCGGAGGGCATGCAGGCGAACACATCTCGACACAAATGCCGAATGCGGGGTCCGCCGCCTTCGTCTCGTTGCAGCGACACCTCGATGATCGCGCCGCGGATCCAAGGGTGCGGGCGATCCACAAGGTCGAGACGAGCATCCACGGTGTGCGCAATGAACTTGTTGTGGAATCGAGTCTCGCCGAGCAGATCGTCACATCGATGGAACTCAGACTGCAGCCCGATCTTTCGGTCATGGATCGCGTAAAAACCGGTAGAGCGCCTGAATCGATGCCATCCCGAGCTGAGATCACAGCAGACGGAGCGCACTGGAGTGGGGGATCGATCTCAGTCTCGCTGACCGCCGAAGGGGCGGACATTGAAGTTCTCGACAACGGAGTGCTGAAGCTCTCGTGGCCCCTCTTCATCCCTGCCCGAGGCCGCAGCGCGCTTTCGTGGGCCATCTCTATCACCGACAGCGAAGCTGTTGTCGACGGTGTAGAGGCCGCACCCGTGTGGGAGAAGCCCCGTCTCGCTGGCGCCGACGATCGACTCGCCCGCTGGGTGGATCGAGCCATGGATGATCTTGATGCGTTGCGGATAAGTCCCGCCGGATCATCCGAGACGATCCTTGCTGCAGGGGCTCCCTGGTTCTTCACCATTTTCGGGCGGGATTCCCTCTGGGCGGCTCGCTTCCTGCTCCCCACCGGAACCGAGCTCGCAGCCGATACCCTGCGCATCCTTGCCGGAATGCAGGGCGAAAGCGAGGTCGACGACACCGCCGAACAGCCCGGCAAGATCATGCATGAGCTCCGCAAAGGTGGTCTCTCGAGCCCCGGGGAAGGCCTCGCGCTGCCTCCGCTGTACTACGGAACGGTTGATGCGACCGCGCTGTGGGTCTGCCTCCTCCACGATGCGTGGAAATGGGGGATGCCCGAGTCTGAAGTGCGAGCGTTGCTGCCCCACATGCATGCGGCTCTCGCCTGGATGCGGGACTACGGAGATGCGGATGGCGACATGCTCATCGAGTACGTCGACAGCACCGGCCATGGACTGTCGAACCAAGGCTGGAAGGATTCGGGCGACTCCATACAGTGGAAGGACGGAACCCTCGCCGAGGGCCCCATCGCTTTGTGTGAGGTTCAGGCCTACTGCTACGAGGCGGCAACGCACGCAGCAGACATGCTGGACCATTTCGGTGACGACGGCGCCGAAGAGTGGAGGGACTGGGCTGCCCGGCTCAGGCACGAATTCAACAAAAAGTTCTGGATCGAGGACGCCGACGGCCTCTTCCCAGCAACAGCCCTCGATGCATCCAAGCAGCCAGTGGACACGGTGACCAGCAACATCGGCCACCTTCTCGGCACCGGAATCATTGACAGGGAGCAGGCCGCTCTGGTGGCGAAACGTCTCGTCGGCTCCGACATGGACAGCGGTTACGGGCTTCGTACGATGAGCACGGGTGCTTCGGGATACTGGCCGCTCAGCTATCACTGCGGAAGCGTATGGACTCACGACACCGCAATTGCAATCGCCGGCCTGAGCAAGGAGGGCTTCGACGTCGAGGCGTCGAGCCTGATCGAGGGCCTCCTCGCGGCCTCCGCAACCTTCGACTATCGGATGCCGGAGCTGTACTCCGGCGACAGCATCACCACGGTGTCCCGTCCTGTGCCCTACCCCGCATCATGTCGCCCACAGGCATGGTCGGCGGCCGCCGCAATCTCCGTGGCGGCCAGCGTGTTGGGGCTGTCCCCCGATGCGACTGCCGGGGAGATCGGCGTAGCGCCAATGCGTTCCGCACTTCTTCCCCTGACGCTTGACGGCGTCAGGTGGGAAGGTGGGAGGGCGGAGCTTACGATCGGCAAGGACGGATCGATCGTCGCCAGCTCCGGTGCATCCTTTCGCCTCGCCGATGTGAAGCCTGTCGATCAGGACACACCTGAGGGGCGTGAACCAAGCACCGTCTGAGGCTCGAGTCCGCGGGGATGACATGATGCTTGACCAGGAGGGAACCTGATGGGACGGCTGCCAACAGTGTCGGACGTTGCGAAACTCGCTCAAGTGTCGCGACAGACCGTGTCGAATGCGCTCAACTCGCCCGAGATCGTCAAAGCGACGACACTTGCGCGGGTGCTCGAAGCGGTCGACACTCTGGGGTACCGCACCAATGCGGGCGCCCGCCGGCTACGAACCCAGCGCTCCTCCACGATCGGTGTGCGGTTCGAACCGATCTCCGACGGCGTATCGGGAGGCCTGCTCGACCGCTTCCTACACGCGATCACCGAACAGGCGGACTCCCTGGGCATGCGAATCCTGCTGTTCACGGCGGTGTCCCAAGAGGAGGAGATCGCCAAGATCCGACAGCTGCGTGCCGGCTCGGATATCGACGGGGTGGTTCTTGCGTCGACCTTCCATGGTGACCGCAGAACCGAATGGTTGGTTCGAGACAGAACCCCATTCGTAATGTTCGGCCGTCCATGGGGGCAGGGCAAAGCCGAGGTCCCCCCTCACCGTTGGGTCGATGTGGATGGTGCAACCGGCGTGAAGGAGGCGACCTCCCACCTTCTCTCCGTGGGATGTGAACGGATACTGTTCTTGGGCTGGCCGAGCCCCTCCGGCACCGGAGACGACCGCAGGAACGGCTGGCTCGAGGCGCTCGCCACCCATGCAGCCGCATCCAGCTCTTCGGCGATGCGTTTGTGGGAGGCGCAGGCGCAACTGCTCCATGTCGAATGCCGTGACACCCTGCACGACGCGGAAACGGCGACGCGCGAGGCTCTCGCGGCCCACCCTGAGGTGGATGGGATCGTGTGCGCGAGTGACAGCCTCGCCATCGGGGCGCGGATCGCCACCGTGATGACCGGGCGCTCCGACATTCCCGTTGTGGGGTTCGACAACAGCGCCGTGGCTCAGGCCCTCGGACTCTCGAGCGTTGACCAGCGCCTTGACCTGGTTGCCGCAGCCACGCTCGAGCTGCTCATACCGACCATGGATGGTGCACCGCTCGACGAAGCCGACAATCACCGACTCATCAGCCCGCAGCTCATCGTGAGGGACACCCCCATCGTGCTCCCGCTCGGCTCGGGCGAACCCCGATCATCCCTGTAGCCGCACCGTTGAAAGGATCCAGCTATTTATCGCATGACCGTGCTCTATGGCATTCCCGAGGACCGCGAGGCCTTCCGCCACTACTACATGTCCACCCATGTGCCCATCGCGCAGCGTATGAGGGGGTTGCTGCGCTGGACCCTGAACTGGGTGGATGAATCGGACGATGACGCCCACGAGTCCATCTTCCTCATCGTCGATCTGGTCGCGCGAGACAGGCAAAGTATGGACTCGATCCTCGCCTCACCGGAGGGCCAGGCCGCCTCGGCAGATGTGAAGAACTTCGCGACGGGCGGCGTCAGCTACTTTCGCGGGTATCTTGACGACGTGGCCGTCGCATGAGCCGGGGAACCGGGCTGCGCGTTGCTGTTGTCGGGCTCGGATTCGGGGAGCACTTCCTGCCCATCTACACCGCTCATCCCGATGTGAGCGAGATCGCCATCGTCGACCCGTCGCGGGAACGCCTCATCGAGATCGGGGAGGCCTTCGGAATCGAGTCCCGATACGAGCGCTACGAAGACATGCTCGCAGATCCTCGATGGGATGCGGTACACGTGCTCGCACCGGTGAGCTTTCATTTCAGTTACACAATCGCCGCGCTGGAATCGGGCAAGCATGTGGCCTGTGCGGTGCCGATGGCCACCGAACTTGAGCATGTGGCGGCGATCGTCGAAACTCAGAAGCGAACCGGCCTGAACTACATGCTGATGGAGACCACCGTGTTCTCTGCCGAGTTCCGTGCAATCGCCGGGCTTCACGAGCGGGGCGAACTGGGCGAACTCTCGATGTACAACGGTTTTCATGTGCAGAATCTGGATGGGTTTCCGTCGTACTGGCGGGGGTATCCTCCGATGAAATATGCGACGCATGCGCTTTCGCCGCTTCTGGCGCTCACGGGAGATCGAGTCGTCGACGTCGTGGCCTACGGCTCCGGACGTCTCACGGATGATCGGCGCGGGCAGCATGTGAACGACTTTCCCAGCGAGGTCGGTCTCTTCAGGTTGGCAGAGTCACCCGTTGTTGCCGATGTGACTGTGTCGTTCTTCCAGACGGCGCGACCGTTTCGGGAGGGTTACACCTTCCACGGCGATCGGATGGCCGTGGAATGGCCCCAGGACGAAAGCCTCCCGCCGGATGTCTTCACCTTGGTCGAGCGGGGCGACAGCCGACCGGATGCGCCCAGAGGCGGCGTGACGACGAAGGCTCCGCTTGAGCTCGACCATGGTCATGAACTACTGCCGCCAGATCTCATCCGCTTCACCTCCGGCTTTCAAACTGTCGCTCACAACAGTGGTGAGGTCAGGTCATACACGGCTGACCACGGTGGCTCCCATCCGCATCTGGTGCATGAGTTCATCTCGAGTATCATGCAGCGACGCACCCCGGTGGTCGGTGCTGTGCGCGCGGCGATCTGGAGCGCGCCCGGAATCTGTGCCCACGACTCGGCGATGGCCGGAGGGGAACGCGTGATCGTTCCGCAGTTCTGAGCGGCTCGCTGGCGGAATTGATGCGGTCACCGCTCCGATGCGACAGTGACGATGGATGCTGTGGGCCGGCATCCGCCACAGCCTAGAATTTGAGCGTGTCGAAACCCAAGCGCAGACGGTGGCCCTGGATAGTCGCGATCGTCCTCGCCGTGCTGCTCGTGCCCATCGCGGTGCTCATTGTTCCGATCCTGACCCACCAGGACGGCGGGACCTCGCAGGTGGTCGACTCTGGGGAGCAGTGGCCACTCACCGCCAGCGCGGAAGGCGGTGACGGGCGCGCACGCACCATCGACGTGCACTCCGTCGAACCCGGCGGCACCGTCGACACCTCCGCGCTCCGCGAAGGCGACAGGCTCGTCGTCAGCGGCAGCGGCTACAACCCCTCGCAGGGCATCTACGTCGCCATCTGCAAGATCGCCGCCGACCCCACCGTGAAGCCGGGGCCGTGCCTCGGCGGCGTTCCGTCGACGGAGGGTGAGCAGCAGGAGCAGGGCGCCGTGCAGTTCGCCCCCAGCAACTGGATCAACGACGACTGGGCCTGGAAGCTGTTCGGGGCCCGAGGCTACGACGACGCCGCCACCGGAACCTTCACCGCCTACCTCGAGGTCGCATCCCCCGTCGGCGAGGAGCTCGACTGCCGCGTCGACGAGTGCGCCATCTACACCCGTAACGACCACACGGCGCTCACCGACCGCGTGCAGGACGTCTACATCCCGGTCGGATTCGCCGAGTAACTCGCCTGCCCCTCTCGCCCCGCTCGCGCAGCCCGCCCCGCTCGCCCCGCGAGTGGTCAAATAATGCCCCACGGTCGACCGGTTCGGGCGAAAATTGACCTCTCGCGACCTCTCGCGACCTCTCGCGACCTCGCGTGCGTCGCGCGCGGGTCGCCAGCGCGTCGCGAGTGGTCAGTTCTCGACGCTCCCGTGCCCGGGACGGGTGGATTGTGACCACTCGCGAGAGCGGAAGGATGCGGGTATGGGGGAGCCCTGCGGTGCGGGGATGCTCATACCGCGTCGCACCAGGAGCTTTCGCACGCCGGACACGAACTCGTGCGGGCGTATGTCGAGGTCGTCGGCCGTCACACGCTTGACCCTGTACCCGGCATCCTCGAACGCTTCTCTCCGGAAGATGTCCCGACGAAAGCGATCCCGGTTCGTTCGATGCTCATCGCCTTCGTACTCGAGCACGAGCCGCGCCTCCGGGAACATGAGGTCCGGCTTGCCCACCCTTCGCCCGTCGGCATCGAAAACGGGCTCATTGATGACAGGTTCTGGCAGGCCTGACCGGAGCAGCAGCATCCGAAGTCTGCTCTCGCGGGGAGAGTCGACGCCCGTGCGGATGTGGGTGACCGTAGCCGCCATCGTTCGAGCGCCCCGGCGGCCCGCGCTTCTCTGCACGGCATCGCTCAATTGAGAGAGAGTGGCGAGCGGAGGGCGCCGACCGTCGTTGGTGACGAGGCCCGACACAAGGAAGTCGCCGGCTGCGATAAGTTCATCGACATCGAGCACGGATGCAAGGTGGCACCAGGTTGAGACAGGGTCGGCGACGGGGAGCTCCCCGAGCATCCGGGGCACGGTCGTGGCGGACAGTCGGTGCCCGATCACTCCTCGCGCACGCGGGCGGATGCCGCCGTCGCGCACCGAGACGTGGATACGCGAATCCTGTTCGAGGCGCCAGGGCAGCGGGATGCGGTACAGCAGAGCGGCGGTGATGTGGCTGAAGAACTGACCCGGCGGCATCCGTGCAGCGTAAGCGCGGCAGCGATTCTCGAGGATGCGAAGGTCGAGGCCCACCGCCCTCACGCCTGCAAATGGCCGGTCGACGTCGCGACCGCGCAGCCGTCTCGCCGAGAGACCGGATGCGATCGGATCGCCGACGCGGAATGCGTGACCGGTGAGACAGCTGGGCAGGGGAACTCGTCGGGGCATGAGAACGAGAGTGCCATCGGATGCGGTGGGGTCTGCGGCATCAGTCGACATGTGGGGGAAGCGCGCAGATCGCGTCTCGGGCGAGGAGTGGCCGCAGCCCTCGCTGCAGCCCAGAGCGGATGCCCGCGAGTGGTCACTAAAGAACCCAAAACCAGGACGTATGGGACGAGAAACGACCACTCGCGACCCGGGCGGAGGCTGAAACCACCTCAGTCGAAGAGACCCGCGAGCACCTCGTCGAGCTGCAGCCGCAGGCGCTCCGCGGTGCCGTCGGGGATGTCGTCGCGCACGGCCCTGCGGCGCAACTCAGCGCGCACCCCCTGGCGGAACCCGTTGAGCACGAGCTCCGCCTCCTGCAGCTGCCGCCGTGCCGCGACGCCCTCCTCGCGGCCCTTCTCTCGGCTCGCCCGGGCATCCGTCGTCGACCCCTGGGTTTCGCGCGCTGCCGCAGCCAGATCGGCCCTCAGTGTGCGCATCGCGTCGTTGACGCTGAGCCGCACCTCGTCGGCGAGGCTGCGCACCGACTCGGTCACGCCGCTCTCGATGTCGTCGAGTTCGGCGCGACGGGCCTCGAGTTCTGCGCGTCCCGCATCCGTCACCGAGTAGACGGTCTTGCGGCCGTCCGCCTCACGCGTGACGAGGCCCTCCTCGCCGAGCTTCGACAGGCGCGGATAGATGGTGCCGGCGCTCGGGATGTAGGTGCCGCCGAAGCGATCGCTGAGTGCCTGGATGATCTCGTAGCCGTGCATGGGCCGCTCGGCGAGCAGGCTGAGCAGGTACAGGCGCAGATGGCCGTGGCCGAACACGGGCGTCATGCGTTCGCCCGGGCGTGGAGCACGGAGACGCTGCCGCTGACCGTGTTGGCCCGGAACTCGAGCCAGTCGCCGGCGAGTTCGCCGTACTTTCCGGTGTAGGTGCCGTGGATGCCCGAGATCTCGGAGTCATCGAGCTGCACGCGACCGGATGCTGTGGTGATGCGGTACGACGCAGGAACGCCCGCGGCCAGCCTCACCGTGACATTGCCGGAGACGGTGTTGACCTTGACCTCATCCGGTTCGCCGGAGATGTCGAGGATGACGTCACCCGACACGCTGTCGCAGCTGAAGCGCACGATGTCGCCCGTCGCGGCCAGGTCTCCGCCGACCGTGTGGGCGGAGATGCGGCCCGCGTGATCGCGCACCGAGAGCTCGCCGCTGACGGCGTTCAGGTCGAGGTCGCCGGTGACGCCGTCGATGACGACATCGCCGGAGACGGTGCTGATCTTCGCATCCGTCGTCAGGTCGCTGATGAGGGCGCTCGCCGTGACCACACCGAACTTGAGGGCGACGGAGCGGGGCACCATGATGCTCACCTCTGCGGTGGCTTCGCCGGAGAAGAAACTGAACACCTCCAGGAAGTTGTCCCAGCCGAGCTGCGGGTGGTCGACCTCGAGCACGCCCTCGTCGATGGAGACCTTGAGCGGCTTGCCACGCACGCTGTGCACCTCGACGCGGGCACCGGGCTCGTCGTGGGCGACGATGTTGACCTGCCCGCCGATGAGGCCCACCTTGAGTGACCGCACCTGGTCGAAGTCGATTGTCTTGGGGCCGTCGAGCAGCCACTTCTCTCGTGCCATTGGATCCTCCATATCAAGCTATATCGCGTTTGCGTAAACTCAAGATATATCGCGAGTGCCGCGGACGCAAGAAGAAGTTCTCGAAGGCGCTTGACCTTGACGCAACGTCAACCTCTACCGTTGATCAAGACGAAACGTTCGAGACGAAAGGAGGCAGGAATGGACTGGTCCATCCAAGAGATCGCACGACTCAGCGGCACCACAAGCCGCACGCTGCGCCACTACGACGACATCGGCCTGCTGCCGCCCAGCCGCATCGGCGCCAACGGGTACCGCCACTACGACCAACAGTCGCTCGCCAGGCTGCAACGCATCCTGCTGCTGCGTGAGCTTGGCCTCGGGCTGCCCGCCATCGCCGGAGTGCTCGACGGGCAGCAGGGAGACACGGATGCGCTCACCACGCACCTGCGCTGGCTGCGGCAGGAGAAAGAACGGCTCGACCGGCAGATTGCCGCAGTCGAGACCACCATCATCAAAACGGAAGGAGGCGAGCAGCTCATGGCAGAGGAGATGTTCGACGGATTCGACCACACCCAGTACAAGGAGGAGGTCGAACAGAGGTGGGGCGCAGACGCGTACGCCGCCGGCGACCGCTGGTGGAGGAAGCTGACGGATGCCGACAAAGCAGAATTCGGGCGGCAGCAGAAGCAGATCCAGGCGGACTACGCTGCGGCGTCTGCGGCAGGGGAGCCGGTCGGCGGCGCGCTCGTGCAGGAGATCACGAAGCGGCAGCACGACTGGATCCGCGCCGGTTGGCAGGGGCGCGACGTCCCCGCAGAGGCCATGCGCGGGCTCGGGCAGATGTACGTCGACGACCCGCGCTTCGGCGCCAACTACGGCGGGGTCGAGGGCGCCACGTATGTGCGCGACGCGATGGCGGTCTACGCGGACCGCATGTAGCGCACTCGCCGGTCTCGAGACTGGCGCGGTAGACCGCACCACCTCGACCCGCGGGTAACTCGCCGGTCTCGAGACCGGCCGCCGCGCTACGGAAGCACGAAGTAGAGCGGCGCCCTGTTGCGCAGCCGTCCGTAGCCGTCACGGTGCACCGTCTCGATTGTCGCGAGCGCGGCCCACAGGGCGAGCGTGGCGAGTGACAGCAGCATGATCATGTGGTGACCTCCTCGACAGGGGTGGCGTTCGCGAACGGCGCGGGTGCGGCATCCGCCCCGCGCTTCTCGGGCACGCGCAGCAGCGGCATGGTGACGCCGACCATGGGGCCGATGAGCAGGGCGAAGGCGAGCGTTCCGAAGCCGACGACGCCGCCGAGCAGCCAGCCGATGATCAGCACGCTGCCTTCGATGCCGGTGCGCACCGCCCAGATGGGCCATCCGAAGCGCGAGTGGATGCCCGTCATGAGCCCGTCGCGCGGGCCCGGCCCGAAGCGGGCGCCGATGTAGAGCCCGGTCGCGACGGCCAGCAGCGAGAGCCCGCCGGCGAACAGCAGTATCTGGCCCCACAGTTGTTCTGGCGTGCCGATGAACCACAGGCCGAAGGATGCGGCGGGGCCGATGAGCAGGGCGTTCAGCACCGTTCCGATGCCCGGCTTCTGCCGGATGGGGATCCACAGCAGCAGCACGATGCCTGAGATGAGCACGGTGATGAGGCCGAAGTCGAGGCCGGTCTGCAGTGCGGTTCCCTGCGACAGGATGTCCCACGGGGATGCTCCCAGATTGGCGCGCACCATCATGGCGATGGCGATTCCGTAGAAGAAGAGGCCAATGAGTAGTTGGGAGATCCGGCGGGTCATAGTTCATATCCAATGTCTAAAGCGGCCTTCTATCAAGAGGCCAATCCGCGTATTGTGGCCTCATGTCCACTCTTTCGGCCCGCGCACTGGCCCTGCTTCTCAGCGACTGGCGAGAGCAGGCGACGGCCGCATATCAGGCGCTCGCCGATCGCATCCGACTTCTCGTGCTCGACGGCCGACTGCCGGTCGGCGCCCGGCTTCCCGCCGAAAGGGAGCTCGCTGCTCGACTCGGCATCAGCCGCACAACCGTCACCGCCGCCTACGCCGAACTTCGCGACGCCGGCTACCTGAGCAGCGTGCGCGGTTCGGGCAGTGTGACGCGGCTGCCCGGCCCGGGCCCGATATCGATCGACCCGAACGTCGACGGCTATCTCGACTTCACCAAGGCGGCCATGCCGGCCGTGCCCGGGATCGTGGATGCCGCGGCGAGAGCCATCGAGGAGCTGCCCGGCTACCTGGGCGACACAGGCTTCGACCCGCTCGGAATCCCGGTGCTGCGCGAGGCGATCGCGCGCCGCTACACGGCCCGCGGCCTGCCCACCGAGCCGAACCAGATCATGGTGACCATCGGCGCGCAGCACGCCATCGCACTGCTCGCCCGCACTCTCATCGGGCGCGGCGACAGCGCCATCGTCGAAGCCCCCACCTACCCGCACGCGTATGAGGCGCTGCGGGTGGCCGGCGCGCGGCTCGTGCCGGTGAGCGTCACCACCGAGCACGGCTGGGATGAGGCGGCACTGGAGCAGGCGATCCAGCGGTCGAGCCCCGCGCTCGCCTACCTGATGCCCGACTTTCACAACCCGACCGGACGCAGCATGTCGCCCGAGATGCGCGAACGGGTGGCCCAGCTGGCCGCGCGGCACGGCACCCGCATCATCGCGGACGAGACCATGGCCGAGCTGGCGATCGACGAGGCGCCATCCGCACTGCCCTTCGCGGTCACGGGGGATGCGATCACGATCGGCTCCGTCGGCAAGACCGTGTGGGGTGGCATCCGTGTCGGTTGGATTCGGGCGGAACCCGCCCTCATCCAGAAGCTCGCCCGCAACCGACTCTCGGGCGACCTCGGCACCCCCATAATCGAGCAGCTGATCGTGACGCAGCTGCTGGCCGACTACGACAGCATCCTGGAGTTGCGCCGCCTGCAGCTGCGTGATGGGCGCGACCACCTGGTGTCGGCGCTGCGGGAGGCGCTGCCCGAGTGGAGTGTTCCGCGGGCCGCCGGCGGGCTCACCACCTGGGTGAACCTGGGCGCGCCCGTCAGCTCACAGCTGACCCTCGCCGCCCGAAACGAGGGGCTGCTCATAACTGCGGGCCCCAGGTTCGGCATCGATGGCGCGTTCGAACGCTTCATGCGCGTGCCGCACAGCTACCCGCGCGACGAGACCGACCGGGCCGTGGCGATGCTCGCCCGCGCGTGGGGCTCACTCGCCCGAGCGCCGCAGGAGCAGGCCGACTATTTCGCGGTCGTCGTGTAGCGGACCCGCTGGTCGCATCCGCCCTGCCTCGCCCTCGCATCCGCCCTGCCTCCACCCGGTTCCTTCGCCGAGACTGCACGAATCGCACGCTTTTGGGCTCCGAACGTCGACTATGCGTACTTTCGGGGTTTCGGTTTCGAGACGACCTCGTGCCTCGGTCCCTCAACCCGCAGAGTCACTCCGAGCGGGCAGGCGGCACGTGCAGCAGCGGCATGAAGAAGTGCACGAGTGGGCCGATGAGCAGGGCGAAGGCGAGCGTTCCGATTCCGACGTTGCCGCCGAGCATCCAGCCGATGGCGACGACGACGATCTCGATGCTGGTGCGAACCAGCCAGATGGGTTTGCCGGTCACGCGGTGCAGGCCCGTCATGAGGCCGTCGCGTGGTCCGGGCCCGAAGCGGGCGCCGATGTAGAGGCCGGTGGCGAAGCCGTTGAGCACGAGGCCGGCCGCGAACAGCAGGATGCGCTGCCACAGCTCCTCCGGCACGGTCGTCATGCCGAGGAACAGTTGGATGAATGCGCCCACCAGCAGCGCGTTGCCCACCGTGCCGATGCCCGGTTTCTGCCGCAGTGGGATCCACGCGAGCAGCAGCACGACGCTGATGATGATGGTCAGCATCCCGAACGGCAGGCCGGTGACGTTGACAAACCCCTGCGTGAAGACATCCCAGGGCGGGATGCCGACGACGCCGCGCAGCATCATGGTGATGCTCAGGCCGAAGAGGGCGAGCCCGAGGAGCAGCTGCGTGATGCGCCTGGTCATGGTGAGAGCGGGTGACACGGTCGACAGTCAACACCACTTCACCGGGTCGTCTGGCATTCGGCTGTTCGTTACCTGATGGCTGCGATACTGATTCTCGGCATTCGCCACCGCTTTTCGTCGCATCAGCAGCCAGCCCGGGAGAATCGTGCACCTGCTTTCTGTCTTCAGCCTGCGCAACCGGGCCCTCATCGCACTGGTCACGATCGTGGTGGCGGTCTTCGGCTCGCTCGCGCTGACGAGCCTCAAGCAGGAGCTGATCCCTTCTGTCTCGTTCCCGCAGCTGGTCGTCGTGACCGCGTACCCGGGGGCGGCCCCCGAGGTGGTCAACGAGGATGTGAGCACGCCGATCGAGACGGCCATCCAGGGCGTTCCGGGCCTTGAGGGTACGACGGCGACCTCGCGCAGCAATGTGTCGACGATCAGTGCGTCGTTCGTGTACGGCACCGATCTGGCGACGGCCGAGCAGAAGGTCGGCCAGGCGATCAACCGCATCAAGTCGACGCTGCCGGCGGATGTCGACCCGCAGGTGATCACGGGCAGCATCGATGATCTGCCGGTGATCCAGATTGCGGTGACGAGCGACCTCGACCCGCGTGATCTGACGGCCCTGCTCGAGCAGTCGACGTTGACGGACATCCAGGGTCTTGAGGGTGTTCGCGAGGCGAGCCTTCTGGGCACCACGGGTCAGCGTCTGGTGATCACGCCCGATCGCGCGAAGCTGGCGGCGGCGGGCACATCGCAGTCGGCGATCACGGATGCCCTGGATGCGAACGGTCTGCTGCTTCCGGCGGGCGAGCTGACGGAGGACGGTTCGACGCTGTCCGTGCAGGCGGGCTCCCGGCTGGAGTCGGCGGATGCGATCGGCGCGCTGCCGCTCGCGGGCGTGCTGTCGGAGGCCGGCGATGCGGTGACGATCGCCGACGTCGCGAAGGTCGCGCTCGAGGACAACCCTGTGACGGGCATCTCCCGTGTCGACGGCGAGCCGGCGCTCACCATCGCGGTGACGAAGACCCCGGCGGGCAACACGGTCGCCGTCTCCCAGCTGGTGCAGGATGCGATCCCCGGCATCGAGGACTCGCTCGGCGACGGCACGAAGCTGACGGTCGTCTTCGACCAGGCCCCCTTCATCCAGCAGTCCATCGAGTCGCTCGCGACGGAGGGCATCCTGGGTCTCGTCTTCGCGGTGATCGTGATCCTGGTGTTCCTGCTGTCGATCCGTTCGACACTGGTGACGGCGATCTCGATCCCCGCATCCGTGCTCATCACCTTCATCGGCATGCAGGCGGCCGGCTACAGCCTCAACATCATCACTCTGGGCGCGCTGACGATCGCGATCGGCCGGGTCGTGGACGACTCGATCGTCGTCATCGAGAACATCAAACGGCACATCGGCCTCGGTGAGGACAAGCTGGCGGCCATCCAGACGGCGGTCAAGGAGGTCGCCGCGGCGATCACCGCGTCGACGGTGACGACGGTCGCCGTGTTCCTGCCGCTGGCACTCGTCGGCGACATCACGGGCGAGCTGTTCCGGCCGTTCGCGCTGACGGTGACGATCGCGCTCGCCGCGTCGCTGTTCGTGTCGCTGACGATCGTGCCCGTGCTGGCGTTCTGGTTCCTGGGCCGCAAGCCGGAGAAGGCGCACGCTGAAGAGGCGATTGCCGAAGCGGATGCCGATGCGAACTCCGTCGACGGAGCATCCGAGACGGCCGTCCCCTCGCGCCGTGCCCTGCGCAGCGGCACCGCCGACGCAGACCTGCACGAGCTCGACACGCCCACCCGCCTGCAGAAGCCGTACCTGCCGATCCTGAACTTCACGCTCAAGCGGCCCGCCGTGACCATCCTCGCGGCGCTGCTCGTGCTGGGTGGCACCGTCGCGATGGTGCCGAGCATGAAGACGAACTTCATCGGCGACAGCGGCCAGAACACGCTCACGGTGAGCCAGAAGCTGCCGTTGGGCGCGAGCCTCGAGGCGCAGGATGCTGCGGCCACGACCGTCGAGGACGCCCTGCGCGGCATCGACGGCATCACGACCGTGCAGACCTCCATCGGCTCCGGCGGCAGCTCGCTGATGGCCGCATTCGGCGGTGGCGGCGGAATCAGCTTCTCGCTCGTCACCGACCCGGATGCCGACCAGGAGGCACTGCAGGCGACCGTGCGCGACAAGATCGCCGGCCTCGATGACGTCGGCGAGGTCTCGCTCGCCGCGGCAGGCTCAGGCTTCGCCTCCACCGACATCTCCGTCGACATCACCGCGACCAACCAGTCGGACCTCGCCGATGCGGCGGATGCCGTGCTCGCCGCCGTCGCCGACCTCGACGTCACCGCCGAGGCATCCAGCAACCTGGCCGTCTCGCAGCCGTACATCGGCATCGTCGTCGACCGCAACAAGGCGGCCAAGCTGGGCCTGAGCGAGCTGGCCGTCGGCGGCATGGTGTCGCAGAGCATGCTGCCGCGCGCCGTCGGAACCGTCGTCATCGACGAGAAGACGATGTCGATCTACGTCGACAGCGGAACCGCGCCTGCGACCGAAGATGAGTTACGGGACTTCGCCATCCCGACCGCCACCGGCCTCGTGCCGCTGTCGGAACTCGCCACCGTGGAGAAGGTCGACGGCCCGGCCAGCATCACCACCATCAAGGGTGTGCGGGCGGCGACCGTCAGCGTCACCCCGAACGGTGACGACGTGGGCACCGCATCGACCGAGATCCAGACCGCAGTCGACAGCGTGGACCTGCCCGCCGGCGCGAAGGCCGAACTGGGCGGCGTCACCGCGCAGCAGGGCGACGCGTTCACGCAGCTGGGGCTCGCACTGCTGGTGGCCATCCTCATCGTCTACGTGGTGATGGTCGCCACATTCAAGAGCCTGCGCCAACCGCTGCTGCTGCTCGTGTCTGTTCCGTTCGCGGCGACGGGCGCGATCGCGCTGCAGGTGCTCTCCGGGGTGCCGCTCGGCGTGCCGTCGCTCATCGGCGTGCTCATGCTCATCGGCATCGTGGTGACGAACGCGATCGTGCTCATCGACCTCGTCAACCAGTACCGAGAGCGCGGGATGCGCGTGGTCGACGCGATCGTGCACGGCGCGTCACGACGACTGCGGCCGATCCTGATGACGGCCCTCGCCACGATCTTCGCGCTGCTGCCGATGGCGGTCGGCCTGACCGGCCACGGCGGCTTCATCTCGCAGCCGCTCGCGATCGTCGTCATCGGCGGCCTCGTGTCGTCGACGCTGCTGACGCTCGTCGTGCTGCCGTCGCTGTACTACCTGGTGGAGGGCGCGAAGGAGCGCCGGGAGGACCGCCGCGCGGCGCAGTAACAACCCGCTGGTCGAGGTGCAGTAACAACCCGCTGGTCGAGGTGCAACGTGCGCAGCGGCACCACCCGCTGGTCGAGGTGTCGCCCTCTGGGGCGACAGTCTCGAGACCGGCGCTGCGAGTAACTCGGTGTGCCGGTTTCGAGACGATCGCGTAGACCGCGATCCCTCAACCGGCGGGGTTACTCGACCAGCGGGGGCGTCACGCCGGAGTGCTGTGCTGTGCCGCCATCCGCACGGGCGCGTTGAGCGCGCCGTAGCCGTCGTAGCCTCCGCGGCGTTCGACCATTTCGAGGAACACGCCGCCGACGGTGGGCGAGTAGAAGTGGATGAACTCTCCGTCTCCGTCGCGGTCGTAGAAGAGTCCGAGTTCGCGCAGCTCTGAGAGCAGGCCGCTGTCGAGGTCGAAGCGTGCCGCGAGGTCGTCGTAGTAGTTGCTCGGGATCTGCAGGAACGTCAGCCCGGAGTCGCGCGCTCGGCGCGCCACCGCGATGAGGTCGTCGCAGCGCACCGCGATGTGCCGGGTCGGCAGCGGGGCGGTGGGGGGTGCGAGGTTTATCGGCAGGCGCACCACCCCGTCGGGCGTGCGCATCACCTGGCTGCGCACGAGCCCGCTGAGGCTCGGTACCTGTGCGGATGATTCGCTCGAGAGTGAGAGCACGCTGCTGGTGAAGAGCACCGCCTCGTCGAACTCCTGCCAGCGGTAGCCGAGGTTCACATGGTCGATGGTCCCGCGGAGCGCCCCGGTGTCGCTGGTGCCTCCGTCGAATTCGGTGACCCAGGATGTTTCGGCGGGTCGGTCGTTCCAGTACACCTCGGTGCCGTCGGGTGCTGCGACGGCGCGCAGTTCCTGTTCGCCGGCGTAGGTGCGGCGGAAGACATTGGGGGCGCCGAGGGCGAGCGCGCGGTCGACGGCGGATCTCGCGTCGCCGACGTCCAGGCCGAAACCGGCCAGGCGGGGCTGTTCGTGTCTGGCCTGTTCGTTGAGGATGATCCGTGCGTCTCCGGCGGTCCAGAGGCGTACGGGTTTGCTGCGGTGCCGGCCGCGGAAGGTGAAGCCGAGTTGTGCGAGCATCTGGTCGAGGTCGGAGAGGTCGGCCCCGGCGATCTCGACGAAGTCGATGCCTGTCGCTGGCTGGGCGTCGTCGAGGCGGTTCTCCGGCCAGCCGTTCTCGGCGGCGGTGCGGTCGGCGAGCCATGTCAGGGAGCGGCGGGCGTGCGCGGCGGTGCGCACGGCATCCGTCTGGCGGTAGGTGTCGTTGAACACCTCGAGCGAGAGCGGGCCGGTGTAGCCGGCGCGGAGGACGTGGGCGAGGAAGTCGGTGAGCGCAAACGCGCCTTCGCCGGGGAACAGCCGGTGGTGTCGGCTCCACGACAGCACGTCCATGTTCAGCGCGGGCGCGTCGGCGAGCTGCAGGAAGAAGATCTTGTCGCCGTCGATCTGTTCGATCCCTGCCGGGTCGTGGCCGCGCGAGAGGATGTGGAAGCTGTCGAGGCAGGTGCCCAGGTTGGGGCGGTCGGCGAGCTGGATGATGCGCCAGGCGTGCCGGTAGTCGTCGACGAAGCGACCCCAGGCGAGGGCTTCGTAGGCGATTCGGATGCCCCGGGTGGCTGCGAGGTCGGCGAGAGCGCCGAGTTGGCGGGCTGCGACCTCGTCGTCGTCGATCGTGGCGGTGGCCACGTTGCTGCAGACGAGGATGAGGGTTGCGCCGAGGCGCTGCATGACGTCGAATTTGGCTTCCGCGCGGCGCATGTTGTCGGCGAAGGTCGCATCGTCGACGCCTTCGAAGTCTCGGAAGGGTTGGAACAGGTCGATGGTGAGGCCGAGTCGTTCGCACAGTGCGCGGATCTCCTCTGGCGACTCGTAGGCTGCCACGAGGTCGGCATCCATGATCTCGACTCCGTCGAAGCCGGCGGCGGCGCAGGCGTGGAGTTTCTCGGTGAGGCTTCCTGACAGGCAGACGGTGGCAATGGATGTGCGCATCGCCCCAATGTACCGATTTGTACATTGATGCGACAGGGGTCTTGCAGACCTAATGTAATAACCAGTACGTTAGTTACCGCGCGGGTGACTGCGCCCAAGAGAACAAGGAAGTCTCGTGAGCAGTACACAACCACGTCAACGACGACAAGGCCCCCTGTGGCGCATCGTCTCCATTCTCACCGCGGTGGAGATCGTGATCGGGGCCATCGCCCTGCTCGCGATCTTCGTTCTCGTCTTCATGCAGGCGGCGCAGCGCTACACGTCGTTCGAGAGCTTCGCCTGGACGGGTGAGCTCGCGAAGTTCGCCATGATCTGGCTCAGCTTCTCGGTGATGGGTGTGCTCGTGACATCCCGCGGCCACATCGCCCTCGAGATCGTCGACAGCTTCAAGAACAAGATGATCGTGCGCGTCGTGCAGACCATCGCGCTCGTGATCGTCGTAGCGGTGGGCGCCGGCCTCGTCGCCGAGGCGTGGGCGCTCGTCACGACCCAGGGCATCATCAAGTCGCCCGTTCTGCGCCTCCCCATGTCGTTCGTCTACATCCCCGTTCTCATCGGTGTCGCGAGCCTCACCATCCGGGCCGCCATCGCCGCCATCGACGTCGTCATCAACGGCCCGCACCTCGCGGACTACGAAGAAAGTGAAGTGACGGCCGCATGAGTCTCATCGTTCTCGGCCTCCTCATCGCCGTACTCCTCGTCATCCGTGTGCCCGTCGCGTTCGCCTTCCTCGGCCCCTCCATGCTCTACATGGTGCTCGAGGGCCAGTCGACCGGCATGGCGCTGCGCAGCGTCACCAACGCGATGGGCAGCTTCCCGCTGCTCGCCGTGCCACTCTTCATCTTCCTGGGCGCCCTCGCCAACCATGCGGGAATCGCCGACCGGCTCTTCCGCTTCGCCCTCGCCGTGCTGGCGCGGGTGCGGGGCAACCTCGGCTACGTCGCCGTCGGCACCAGTGTCGGCTTCTCCTGGATGAGCGGATCGGCCGTCGCCGACGCCGCCGCGCTGGGCAAGGTGCAGATCCCGGCCATGATCCGTGCGGGCTACAGCCGACGCTTCGCGACCGGCGTCAATGCCGCCTCGTCGCTCGTCGCGCCCGTCATGCCCCCGAGCATCCCCGCCGTCATCTTCGCCGGGCTCGCCGCCATCTCGACCGGCGCGCTGTTCGCGGCATCCGTCATCCCGGCGCTGCTGATGGCAGCCGGCCTCTGCATCGTCGTGTGGGTGCTCGTGCGACGCAACCCCAGCATCCAGAAGGGCGTGTGGGACAGGGCCGAGGTCATTGCGTCGAGCAAGGGCGTCATCCTGCCGATGGTCACGCCGTTCATCATCCTCGGCGGAATCCTCGGCGGCTTCTTCACCCCCACGGAGGCCGCAGCCGTCGGCGTCGCCTACATCCTTCTCGTCGGGCTCCTGCAGCGCTCGCTGAGCCTCAAGGGTTTCATCACGGCGGTCAAGGAGTCGGTCATGACGACCGCCTCCATCATGGTCATCGTCGCCAGCGCATCGCTCCTCGGCTACATCCTGGCGAGGGAGCGGCTGCCCCAGCTGCTCACCGAGTTCTTCTTCACGCTCACCGACAACCCGACCGTGTTCATGGCGCTCGCCGCCGTGCTCATGCTCATCCTGGGTACCGTCATCGACGCGACGGCCATCCTCGTGCTCGTCGTGCCGATCCTCATGCCCATCGCGGTGCAGTACGGCGTCGACCCGATCGTGCTCGGCGTCATGCTGATCATCTCGCTCATGATCGGACTGCTGACCCCGCCGGTGGGCACCGTGCTGTTCGTGACCGCCGCGGTGTCGAGGACCCGGGTGGGAGAGGTCTTCAAGGGCTGCCTGCCGTTCATCATCCCGTCGCTCGTGATCGTCGTGCTCGTCATCCTGTTCCCCGACGCGGTCATGTGGCTGCCGGGGGTGCTCGGGCTGTGACCGTGACCGTTCCGACATCCGCTGCCATGGTTCGGCGCCCCGCCGTGCTCATCGGTCTCATCGGTGAGGGCGTCACGCCGTCGCTGACGCCCCCGATGCACGAGCTCGAGGGCGCGCGGCACTCGATGAACTACGTGTATCGCACGATCGATCTCGGGCGGGGCGACAACACTCCCGAGTACGTCTCCCAACTGCTGTGGTCGGCGCGAAGGATGGGCTTCACCGGGCTGAACATCACCCACCCGATCAAGCAGGCGGTGATCAAGCACCTCGACGAGCTGGCACCCAGCGCCCGCACGGTGGGGGCCGTCAACACGGTCGTCTTCGACGGCGAGCGGATGACCGGCCACAACACCGACGTCACCGGTTTCGGTGCCGCATTCGATGATGCGTTCGGCATTGTCGCCCACGGCCGCGTCGTTCTCGTGGGTGCCGGTGGTGCCGGTGCCGCCGTGGCGAGTGCCCTCGCCGCGCGCCAGGTGCGGGAACTCGTGATCGTCGACGTCGAGCGGGAGCGTGCCGAAGGGCTCGCCGCGAGCGTGCGGCCCGCCGCGCACGGCCAGGTGAGCACGGCAGCGCTCGACGAGCTGCCCGGGTGGCTGCAGGATGCCGACGGTGTCGTCAATGCGACGCCGTGGGGCATGGCCGCGCATCCGGGCACCGCCTTCGACCTCGAACTGCTCACCCCGAACATGTTCGTCGCCGACATCGTCTACCGGCCGGCAGAGACGGCACTCCTCGAAGGCGCGAAGGCCCGCGGATGTCGCACCATGTCCGGCCTCGGAATGGCCATGCACCAGGCGGCCGACGCCTTCGAGATCTTCACCGGAGAATCAGCCGATCGGCGGGCGATGCTCGCCGATCTCGAAACTCTCGTCGCTGATGAAGCGGCGGGGCACCCTGCCCATGTGGCACCAATGAGAGGAACAAACTGATGATCACACGTCGTTCACACCGAATGAAGTGGGTCGCCCTGCTCGCCGCCCCGGCAATGCTGCTGGTGGGCTGCGCAGGAGACTCGGGTGAGGGAGATGTTGCCAACGGTGGCACCATCGAGCTGACCCTTGCCCACAGCTACAACCCCGACCAGCCGCAGGACCGCTGTGGCGCTCAGGTCATCGCCGATGACGTCAACAGCGCTGACGTCGGCCTCAAGATCGAGCTCTTCGGCTCCAGCCAGCTCGGCGGCGACGCCGACCGTGTCGCGTCGGTCGCCTCCGGTGACATCGACATCGACATCCAGGGTGCCTCGGCACTCGGCGCGGTGTACGAGCCGATCAGCGTGCTCGACGCGGCCTACGCCTTCGACGACGCCGACCACCTTGCCGCCTTCATGGCGAGCGACGCCTCGAAGACGCTGACGGATGCGTTCGCCGAGGAGACCGGAATCCACGCCCTCGGCGTGTGGTCGGCCGGAGCGCGCCACTTCACGGCCAACACGCCCATCCGCACGCCGGATGACCTCGACGGGCTTCGCATCCGCTTCCCCGGTTCGCCGCAGTTCCTCATGAACGCCAAGGCGCTCGGCGCCCAGGCGACCGAGGTCGCGTACGAGGAGCTCTACCTCGCCCTGCAGCAGGGCACGGTCGAGGGCCAGGAGAACCCGATCACGAACATCAAGTCGCAGAACCTCTCCGAGGTGCAGGACTACCTGAGCCTCAGCGCGCACCAGCTCAACACCAACGTCGTCATCATGAGCTCCAAGTGGGACGAGCTCAACGACGAGCAGCAGACGGTACTTCAGGATGCTGTCGAGCACGCCGTGACCGAGGTCACCACCTGCGTGGCTGACGACGAGGAGACGACCCTCGAGGAGTGGCGCACCGCCGGCGACTGGGAGATCGTCGACGACGTTGACGTCGACGCGTTCCAGAAGAAGGCCGTCGCCTACCTCAGCGACACCTTCACGGGTGACTCGCTCGAGGTGTTCGAGGCCATCCGTTCGACGTCGTCCAAGTAGTCGACCCGAAGGTCAGCTGGAGAAGTCAGACAAGATGACGGCGTCCACGATTCCGACGTTCACCGGTGAGGTGACGGCGGAGAAGCTCGGTACGACGCTCATCCACGAACACGTGTTCGTGATGAGCCCGGAGCTCGACGTGAACCTGCCCCACCCCGAATGGGATGAGGAGCAGGCGATCGATCGGGCAGTCGCCGGCTTCGAGCGTCTCAGCGTGCTCGGCGTGGACACCGTCGTCGACCTGACCGTGCTCGGCCTCGGCCGCGACGTCGAGCGGGTGCGGCGGGTCGCAGAACGAAGCCCGGTGCGGCTCATCGCCGCGACCGGGTACTACACGAGCGATGTGCTTCCGCACTTCTTTCGCACCCACGGTCCGGGTCGCCTCGTCGGCGGCCCGGATCCGCTCGTGGACCTCTTCGTCGGCGACATCGAGCGCGGAATCGCCGGGACGGACATCCGGGCCGGCATGCTGAAGGTGGTCTCCGACGCGGAGGGCATCACGGATGATGCCGAACGGGTGTTCCGCGCGGCGGCGATCGCGCACCAGCAGACGGGCGTGCCCATCACGACACACTCGCACGCCCCCTCACGCGGCGGCATCCAACAGCAGGTGCTGCTCGCGCGACTCGGCGTGCCACTCGACCGGGTCGTCATCGGCCACAGCGGCGACTCGGACGACCTCGACTATCTGCGCGAGCTGGCCGCGCGCGGCTCGTTCCTCGGCTTCGACCGCTTCGGCATGGAACACATGGGCTCAGACGAGGCGCGCATCCGCGGCCTCCTCACCCTCCTCGAAGAGGGCTACGCGAGCCAACTCGTGCTCTCGCACGACGCCGCATTCTTCAGCCGCGTGACGCCGCCAACGTGGCGAGCCGCGAACACCCCGAACTGGCACATGGAGCACCTCTCGCGCACCATCCTGCCCCGCCTGCGCGCGGAGGGCGTCGACGACCGCACCATCGACCAGCTCATGATCGACAACCCCCGCCGCGTACTCTGTGGCGCCTGAGACTCGACGCCCCGCCTTTCGCGCTGGGAAGTCGCTGAGAACTATGGTGAGACCGTGACCGAAGCCCCTGTGCGCCGCCGCGACCGAGAACGCACCCGAGCAGAACTCCTCAGGGTGGCGACCGAGGCGTTCGCCGAGTCCGGATTCGCGGGCACCCGAGTCGACGACATCGCCGACCGCACGCAGACCACGAAGCGGATGATCTACTACTACTTCGGAGGCAAGGAGCAGCTCTACCTTGCCGTGCTCGAGAACGCCTACCGGGGCATCCGCGAAGCAGAGCAGCAGGTGCACGTCGGCGACCTGGAGCCCGTCGAGGCCGTCCGCCGCATTGCCGAGCTCACCTACGACCACCACCTCAACCACCGCGAGTTCATCCGGCTCGTCTCGATCGAGAACATCCACCACGGCAGCTACATCCGTCGCCTCGGATCACTGAAAGAGCTCAACCAGCCGGCGGTCGGCGTTCTCGACACCGTTCTCAGTCGCGGGCGCGACGAGGGCCGACTGCGCGACGACGTCGACGCACTCGACGTGCACCTGGTGATCAGCTCGTACTGCTTCTTCCAGGTCGCCAACCAGCACACGTTCGGCTACCTGTTCGACCGCGACCTGCTCGACCCGGACCGCCGGGAGCACCTCCGGGCGATGATCGGCGACGTCGTCGTAGCGTGGCTCACTGCCACCCCCACCGCCTGAGCCCACCCGCCACCTTCACCCGGTGGCTGTCGCCAGCAGCAGCGTCAGGGGTGCGAGCAGCACCAGCACGACGCCGTTGGCGATGAGCGCCGTGCGGATGACCCGCCCGGCATCCACTGCGGCATCCGTGTCTCTGCGGAGCCCGTTGGCGACGCTCAGCGCGAGGGCCACGCGCGACGGCGAGATCATCACGGCCGCACCGGTTGCGATGTTCTGCGCCCCGAGAGCGACGAGCGGGTTCGCCCCGAGCGCGACTGTCGCGTTGGAGACCCCCGCCGCGAACATGGCCGCCGTGGCCGTGTTCGATGCGGTCACGTAGCCGCCGATGAGGCCGATGGCGGGCACGACGAGCAGGAATCCCCCGCCGAGCATGGCGGCGCCCTGCGCGAGCGTCGTGCTCATCCCGTTTGCGGCGAGCAGCCCGCCGAAGACGATGAACAGCACGGTGACGACGCAGACGGGCCAGAACAGCCGCAGGCCGCTTCTGATGCTGGCTGTCGCATCCGCCCGCCCTATGCCGAGCAGTGCGGGTGCGGCTGCCGCAGACACGAGCAGCCACAGGGCCGGGCTGGTGAGAACGGCGGATGCGGCGCCCAGATCGACGACGGAGGTGAGGGCCGTCATGGCCAGCATCGCGCCGATGAGCAGGATGTACGGCAGCAGGGAGCGCACCGTCTCGCGGCGCATGGCGGGGATGGGGCCGCCGCGGAGGCGTGCAAGCAGCAGCACCGTGACGCATGCGGCGAGTGAGGCGAGGATGCCGCCGAGCGGCACGCTCACCCACGCGTTGGTGGCGATCAGCGCGCCCCAGGTGGCGAACACGACGGTGAGCGTCTCGCCGGCCATGCGGAGTGCGCCACGGCGGCCCATCCCGACGATGGACATGATGATGCCCATGACGAGCAGCACCGGCAGGTTGAGCACGGCGCTCCACACGCCGACGTCGCGCAGGCTGTGCCCGCTCATCTCGGCCATGACGAGCAGCCCGGGCCCGAGTGAGCCCCACGGCGCGAGCACGATGCTGAGCAGACCGATGGTCGCGGCCTTCGTCGCGGTGAGCCCGACACGCATGAGCAGCGGGATGCCGATGATGACGCCGACGCCCCAGCCGATGATGCTCTCGGCGAGCGGGGTCACGCCGAGGCCCAGCAGCAGCACGGCCCGGTCGCGTCCGTGCGATGCGGAGCCGAGCCATCCGCCGATGCGTTCCTGCGCGCCGGACACTGCCAGGAATTCGGCCAGCAGGATGCCACCGAAGATGATGAGCACGACAGCGACGGTCAGCAGAAGCAGCGAATGTGCCGTCGACTCGAGCGCCGCAGGCGTGATCGGGAACCAGATGCTGAGCGCGAGCGTGACCGCGATGGTGCCGAGTACGGCCGGCACGGGCTTCACCCGCAGCGCCAGGAGCCCTGCGATGAGCGCGATGGGGAGCGCAGCGAGGAGGAGGTGGATGACGTCCATAAAGCGGTCGAAGGCCCTTTCTGGGCGGATGTCTGCCGGTCGGGCCCCGTTCCCGGCAACACACCAAATCTACCCCAGACCCGCTGGTTGAGGTTTCGAGACGACCTCGTTCCTCGGCCTCCTCAACCCGCGAAGTTACCCGCTGGTTGAGGAGGCCGCCCGCGGCCGTCTCGAAACCGCACCAACGGGCAACTACCGCAGCGCCCCCCGCAGGAACTCCACGATCTGTCCGCGCAGCTCGTCGTCGAGCAGTTCGAGCGAGTGGCCGTCGCCCGGCACCGTCTCTAACGTGACGGGCACGCCTGCCGAGCGCAGCGCATCCGCCATCAGTTGTCCTTGCGCGGCCGGAATGTATTCGTCTTCAGCGTGCACGATGAGCTGCGGCGGGTCGCTGGGGTCGACCTGGTGGTTGGGGGATGCCGCGGCTGCCGCGTCGCAGCGGTCGTAGTCGGCGCAGCCGAGGTAGTCGAGCTGGCGCTGTGCGAAGCCGTCGGGCAGCATGTCGAGGCCGGCCGTGGTGAGGTCGATGGGCCCGCTGAGGTCGACGACTGCGGCGACGCGCGTGCCGACATCCCAGGGCCCTGCTCCGGATGTTGCGAGCAGCGACACGAGGTTGCCGCCGGCGGATCCGCCGAAGGCGCCGATGAGCGCCGGGTCGTAGCCGTAAGCCTCCACCTGTTCTGGTGCACGCAGCCATGAGATGGCGGCGCGGATGTCGTCGATTCCCGCGGGGAACGGATGTCCCGGCGCGAGGCTGTACCCGACGGAGAAGGCGATGAAGCCTTCGGAGGCGAGCCATTCGCACACGTTCCGCCAGGCGGGGTCTGCCTTGTCGCCGGATCGCCAGCTGCCGCCGTGCACGGAGATGACGGCCCTGCGCGGCCCATTGTTGAGGGCGCTGGCGGCGGCGTCGGCGGGCTGGCAGGCGTCGAGCAGCAGCGGTTGACCGTCGCGCTCACCGTAGGCCAGGTTCTCGTTCACGACGATGTCGGCGTAGATGGGCAGCACATCATCGACAGCGGCCGGCCGGATGCTGTCGACTGCGGCGGGCGCGCATCCGGCGACAGCGATGCCGACCGTGAGGGCCAGGGCGAGCATGCCGACGAGGGCGCGGGTGCCGGCGTGCTGCTTCATGGTGCGGATACTCTAACCCGCTTTCGTTTCCCTCGATCGTGCGGATCTCGCGAGCGGTCGATATCCGCCCCACCCCGGGCATCCGGGGGTGAGTATTGGCCTTTCGCGCATCCGTTCGGGGCGTGAGTGGCCGGATGCTCATGCTCGCTTTCGGGGGCGGCATCAGGTAACGTAGGCAGGTCGGCTCTAGACAGCGCGAAGTATCGCGTATGGGTTTGTAAGTCTTTGGGGCCGTTTCCTCGCATCAGCTACTCCCTGATGTCAGAGGAGAAATCACGTATGTGAACGGTCCTGGCCAAAGATTGCCCGGGTTTCCTCTCAGTAGCGCAGCACAAGATGTGCTGTGCCCTGCCATGCACTTGTTACAACCCGGAAAGCACGACCATGCCTGACTATTCCAAGAACAAATCCTCTGCGGGCAAGAAGTTCGACGCCCCCAAGGGTGCCGGCAGCCGCAGCGCCAGCCACCGCGGACACCGCCCCGACAGCGCGCCTGCGAAGAAGCGCTGGAATGCGGATGACCGTGCCACGCGCACAGGCGACAGCCGCCCGTCGACGGACCGTCGCCCCGACTGGTCTCCCCGCGAGGAGGCCCCGGCTCGCACCCCGTACGGCGATCGCGCGAACCGCTCCAGCCGCCCGGGTGCCGAGCGGCCCACCTACGGTGACCGTCCGAAGCGTTCCTTCGACGACCGCCCGCAGCGTTCCTTCGATGAGCGCCCGCAGCGCGATGGTGGTTTCGAGCGTCGTGAGCGCCCCGCATATGGTGACCGCGCGAACCGCACGGAGCGCCCTGCGTACGGCGACCGTCCGCAGCGTTCCTTCGACGACCGTCCGAAGCGCGATGACCGCCCGCAGCGTGACGGTGGCTTCGAGCGTCGTGAGCGCCCGGCGTACAACAGCGACCGCAGTGGGCGTCCGTCGTACAACGACCGTGGCGAGCGTCCGGCGTACAACAAGGACCGCACCGAGCGTCCCGCATACAACAAGGAGCGCCCTGCGTACGGTGACCGCCCGCAGCGCTCTTTCGATGACCGTCCCAAGCGCGATGGCGGTTTCGAGCGTCGTGAGCGTCCGTCGTACAACGATCGCAGCGAGCGTCCGTCGTACAACGACCGTGGTGACCGCCCGGCCTATAACAAGGATCGCGGCGCCGATCGTCCCGCCTACAACCGTGGTGAGAGCCGCACGGAGCGTCCGTCGTACAACGACCGCGCCGCCCGCACGGAGCGCCCTGCGTACGGTGACCGCCCGTCCTACAACGACCGTCCGTCCTACAACGACCGCCCGTCCTACAACGACCGTCCGAAGCGCAGCTACGACGAGCGTCCCCCGCGTCGCGAATCCGACCTCTACCCTTCGCGTGACGCGAAGCAGCACTCGGGCCCGCACGAGGATGTCGTGCTGGAGCGTCTCGAGGCGCAGGTGCTCACCGCGGGTGAGGTAGACGGCAAGACGTTCGGCGATCTCGGTCTGGGCGACAACATCACGCGCCAGTTGGCCGCGATGGGTGCCGCGGCACCGTTCCCGATTCAGGCGGCGACGATCCCTGATGTTCTTTCCGGCAGGGATGTTCTGGGCCGCGGCAAGACGGGCTCGGGCAAGACGATCGCGTTCGGCGCCCCGCTCGTTGAGCGCCTCATGGAGAACGGTGGCGGCAAGGGTCGCACTGAGGGCCGCAAACCTCGTGCGCTCATCCTCGCTCCGACCCGCGAGCTGGCCATGCAGATCGACCGTACCGTGCAGCCCATCGCCCGCAGCGTCGGCATGCACACCACGACGATCGTCGGCGGGGTTCCTCAGCAGAAGCAGGTCATGACGCTGCGCCGCGGTGTCGACATCGTCATCGCGACTCCCGGTCGTGTCGAGGATCTTGTCGACCAGGGCCGCCTCGACCTGAGCCAGGTTGCGATCACTGTGCTCGATGAGGCCGACCACATGTGCGACCTGGGCTTCCTTGAGCCTGTGCAGCGCATCCTGGAGCAGACGAAGAAGGGCGGCCAGAAGCTGCTCTTCTCTGCGACCCTCGACAAGGGTGTCGCCACGCTGGTGAAGCAGTTCCTGGTGAACCCGTCGGTGCATGAGGTCGCTGGTGAGGACCAGGCGTCGAGCACCATCGACCACAAGGTGCTGCTCATCGAGCAGCGCGACAAGCGTGCCATCATCGAGCAGCTTGCTGCGGGTGCGGGCAAGACGCTGATCTTCGCCCGCACGCGTGCGTTCGCTGAGGAGCTCGCCGACATGCTCGACGATGCCGGCGTTCCGGCCACGTCGCTGCACGGTGACCTCAACCAGTCGCGCCGCACGCGCAACCTGCAGATGCTCACGAGCGGTCGGGTGAACGTGTTGGTGGCGACGGATGTTGCGGCCCGCGGCATCCACGTCGATGACATCTCGCTCGTGATCCAGGCCGACCCGCCGGACGAGTACAAGACGTACCTGCACCGTTCGGGCCGCACGGGCCGCGCCGGCAAGCAGGGCACCGTGGTGACGCTCATCAACCGCAGCCGCCGCCGCCGCATGGACGAGCTGCTCGGCCGCGCCGAGATCGACGCGACCATGCACCAGGTGACCCCGGGCGACGAGTTCCTCGACACCCTCGCCGCGCTGTAGCAGCTGCGAACAACGCAAAGGCGCCCACCCCGCACGGGGTGGGCGCCTTTCGCGTCCCGCCCCAGCCTCCTGCCGCGCGCCCTCCCGCGCGCTCGCTCCCTCCCGCGCGCTCGCTCCCTCCCGCGCGCTCGCTCCCTCCCGCGCGCTCCCGCCCCGCCCCTCTTCCTTCCCCCTCCTCCCTTTCGCGTCTCTCCTCCTCCCCCTCGTTTCTCTCTCCGCCCCCTCCCCCGAAAACGAGGAGGTTTTCCCGCAACAACGCGTATTCGAGGACGTAAAGTCGCGCTCGACCCACTTCGTCCTCGATTGCTGCACCCATCGCATCCGATGAGCAAGGCACGACTGCGCTCAGCGCGACCAAAGCCGCGCTCGTAGCGCCGTCTGGATCGTCGCGAGCGTCTCATCCCAGTGCTGAAGCACCTCGGCGCTCCCGAATCTGAGCACCACGTAACCTGCTCGGACCAGCCGGTTCGTGCGGATGCGGTCGGCGACCGGGTCGTGCCATTCATCGCCGTCGAGCTCGACCACGACCCACCCGTCGATGACGAGATCGACGGTGTCGGGGCCGATCCGCACCTGCTGGTCGACGAGCATCCGCAGATCTTCGAGCCGCAGACGGGCGATGCTCTCGAGCCCAGACCCTGCCGCGAATGTGCACCGCCGCGCAACGCTGTGAAGCCGCACCGGCATCCGGGCCACGACGGCGGCGAGCTGCGCACGCGTCAGTGCCCCAGTGTGGACGGCGCTCTCGAGGCACGCAACCACCTGCTCGGCACTTTCCGTTCTCACAAAACGGAGAATCGCATCCTCGACGGGAACCCGCCACCCGGGCGCTGTGACGGGGTTCGGCCCCGCGTTCGCCCAGTGCCGAACGGTGCCGTGGTGGCCGAAGCGTGGCGGGGCGAAGCGATCGAGAGGGGTGAGCGGATGCTGCGGCACAGGATTAGCGTTGGGTCTGAACTGGATGTGGTTGCGAAGGTCGTCGCCGTTCCACACGCGATGCGAGCGAAGTGCCGGCGGGCCGGTGAGGCGACCTCCCGCGAGCACGGCGTCGATGGCGAGCTGGTTGGCCACGGCGAGGCCGACCCAACCGCGCCTCACCGGCAACACGTTTCCTTCCTGTAGCGCAGCGTCGATGATGTGTCTGCCGTGTCCGAGCAGCGCGAGCTGCCGTCTCCCGGCGAGACCGCCGAGGCGGGTCAGACTCGCGATGAGCGTCATGGGGTCAGCGTTGCAGCGCATCCCGCCGTGTTTGCCTGCGCTTCATCGATCTGTGCACGGCGTGGATGCTGTGTCGTATGTGGAGGAGGAGCGTCGGGCGGAGAGTTTGCTGTCGCGCGCCTCGACGCTGGCGGAGGTGCGACGCGCTCCTTGATCTCTGAGATGCGCGGATGCCGGATGCCGGATGCCGGATGCCGAAATCGAGGAGAGAGCCGCTTTGGTGTGGAAGATCATCCTCGATTGCGTGCTGCTGCGCGAAAACCTCCTCGTTTTCGGCGCGGGGCGGGGCGAGGCAGGGGTCAGGTGGCGCGGGGCGAGGCAGGGGTCAAGTGGCGCGGGGCGGGCGCGGCGAGGTGGGGCGGGCGCGGCGAGGCGGGTGCGGCGGGTGAGGCAGGGGTCAGGCGGTGAGGTGGGGCGGGTGCGGCGCGGCGGGCGGGGCGCGGCCGCGTAGCGTGCGGCTGTCGCTCAGGCCAGCGCGAGCATCCCGGCTGCCGCGATCGCGAGTGCGAGCCCGACGATCTGCAGCGCGGTCAGCTTCTCCCGCAGCACGATCGCCGCCAGGATGATGGTGCCGGCCGGGTACATCGCCGTCAGAACCGACATGACGGAGAGTTCGCCCAGTCGCAGCCCCAGCAGCATGACCGAGTTGGCCACCGCATCCAGGGCACCGCACAGAAGCGCAAGTCTCAGGCCCGACAGCCACGGGTGATTCGAGTGGGTGGTGGCGACCACGTCGGACGGTTCTGTGATCGGGCTGCTCGAAGAGGTGCGGCTCTTCCTGGTCGCAAGAATGGCAAGAACGGCGATCGCAGCCCACATGAGCGCGCCGTTCGCGGCACGGTTGGCGATGAGCGGCACGAGCCCCGAGTCATCCGGTGTCAGGTCGATCAGGATCATGAACACGCCGATCAGCGCGCCCGAGCCCACCGCCATGGTGAGCGCCCTCAGTGACGGGCGCACGGCATCCTTCTCGGGCACGAAGCCGACGAGCACAACCGCGACGAGCGCAACCCCGAGGGCGATGTAGCCGATCAGGCCGAACTGTTCGCCGCGGGCGAGACCCACCGTCATGGGCACGACCGCCGACACGAGGGCGGTCAGCGGCGACAGGATGCTCATGGGCCCGATCGCGAGGCACGCATACAGCAGAACGATGGCGCCGGCGCCGGCGATGCCGCTCAGCGCACCGAACAGCACCGCCTCGTACGACCAGGCCCCGCCGATCACGGGCAGCGCGAGCAGCAGAACGACAAGTCCGGTGGCGGCGGCGATCGCCGTCACCCGGATGCTGCTGATGCGCTTCGAGGCCAGCCCGCCCAGGAAGTCGGCCGAGCCGAAGATGAGGGCGCCGGTGAGGCCCACGATGACAGTCAGCATGAGTAAACGCTACCGGCCCCGTGTCTCGAGACCCGCCACGTGGGCCGGGACCCACGGAAGGCATCCGAGCGACGAATTAATTCAACAAATACCACTAATTTGCTGTACAGTGAATTAGGTGACAGATGTGAACAAGAGAGCGATCTCGACGGTGCTCGATGCGCTACCCGATGCGCTCCATGCCGTCGCTCACCCCGGCCGCGACTCCATCGAACTCGAACTGAGCGGTGGGCGTGTGATCCTGCGTCCGGTTTGGGCGGGTCAGGGGTTCCCCAGGGACCTCCATGCCGCGCTCCATCGCCTTCAGGCTGAGCCCTCCGAAGGGGTGGTGATGGTGGCGCGTCAGTTCTCGCGAGGTGCCCGTCGGGAACTCGCTGAGCTCGGACACAATTGGGCGGATGAGACGGGAAGTGCGTGGATCAGTCTCCCGTCCGTGGTGGTGACGACGAGTGGTCGAGGCGAGCCGAAACCAAAGCCACAGCGTGAAGGCTGGACTCGGGCGTCCGCGCTGATAGCCGAGACCCTGCTCAGTGCGGCCCTGAAGAGCGGCTCGAAGCCGAACGGCCTGATCGCCACCGGAGACATGGTGGCCGAACACGCGGGAGTCTCAGCTGGCCGCACCGCGCAGGTGTTGCAGTCCTTTGATGCGCGCGGCTACACGCGCAAGGAGGGAGGCGATCGTGGCCCGACGGCGCGACGATTGCTTGCCGACTCATCTCGACTCCTCAGCGACTGGGCTGGCTGGCACCGGCAGCAGCGGAGCGAGGGCATCCTGATGCACGCCCTCTGGCCTGGCGCCCACGACTTCGCCTCCACGGAGCTCGGTGCAATCGTGGCGACACCCGATTGGGCGGTGACGGACTGGCTCGCCGCCGACATGCGAGCCCCGATGGTGTCAGATGTGCAGACGGTCTCCGTCTATGTTGATGCGAACACCTTCGACGCCGATCTCGAGCGTCGCGCGACGATGGCCGGATTGCGGCGCGTCGAATCCGGGGAGCGCGTGCGGCTCCTGAGGGCGGATGGCGTGGTGCTGAAGGATGCCGAAATGCTCAATGGCATTCGGGTCGTCTCCCCGATCCGGCTGTATGGTGACCTGCTGAGACTTGGGGGCCGGGGGGAGGATGCGGCAGAGCATCTGAGGAGGATCGCCATTGGCTGGTGAGGCTGCGCGCTCGGAACCGGCTCGACTCCTGGCGGAGAAGGCGTTGTCGAAACTCATGTCCAAGGTGGATGACGTTTCAACGATGACGGTGATCGGCGGAATGGTGCCAGCCACCCTTACGACCCGCTCTGTCGTGCCACATCAGGGGACCATTGATGTCGACATCCTGCTTGAGCTCGGCCCATTCTTCGATCGCGACGAACTCGATTTCGGCTGGCTCGAGGATGCGCTAGTCGATTCCGGATTCATCTCGCTTTCCGGCAGCGGGGGCTGGCAGTGGGAGGTCAGGATCGACGAGCTGTCGGTCATCCTCGAGTTCATCTGCGATGTCCCCGATGGTCCGGGGTTGCCGCTTCGGCTACCTGGAACGAGGAACGTGAGTGCCCTGAACTTTGCAGGCCCCGGGCCTGCGGCGCACGACGCCATCGAGTTGGAGATCCGCTCCGCGCTTGGGGCGCCGATCACAGCTCGCTTCGCCGGCTTGGGAGGTTACCTGTTGGCTAAGGCCACGGCAGTGGTGAGCCGGGCGCTCGAGAAGGACTTCTATGATCTCGCCTTCGTCGTTCTTCGCAACGACAACGGTGGGCCGATGGCTGCAGGTCGTGCCGCTGCTGCTGCTGTTCCGGCGAATCCCCTGCATGACTTTGCCGACATCGTCAGGCAGGCCACGGCGAAGTACATGAGCGCCGAGTCGGAGGGGCCGCTGGGGTTCGTCGCATCTTCGCTCGCGGCAGGTGACCCGACTCCCAGTGAGATCCTCGCGCAGGATGCGGTGACGGCGATGATGCAATTCGGTGCGGCGTTCGAAGCCGACCATGCGGCGACGCGGAGAACGCAAGGTTAAATCCTTGGAACTCCCTTGGCAACGTCGGCGGTACGGGTTATCGTCACTGTGACCCCCGAACAGGGGGCGTGGCCTGCGCGCGCCGACTCCGGGCGTGCCTCGGATAGGAGACGCACTGATGCCAGAATCGGCCCCCCAACGTAATCACTCGCGGAGGGGCCGACTCGCAGCGATCGCCTCGCTGAGTGCGCTCGCGCTCGCCTTCTCCGGGCTCGGCGCGACCGCCGCGACCGCGGCAGAGGTCACCCATTCGATCGCCGATGTGCAGGGCACGGGCGCCACGACCCCGCTCAATGGCGCGGTTGTCACGGTCGAGGGTGTCGTCACTGCCGACTACCGCGGGGCATCCGGCTATCGCGGAATCGTCATCCAGACGCAGGGTTCGGGAGGGGCGACGGATGCCACGCCCGGCGCTTCCGACGGAATCTTCGTCTTTCTGAGCAACGCGAATCCCGCCGTCGCAATCGGCGACCTGGTGCGGGTCACCGGCACCGCCGGCGAGTACTTCGGGCAGACGCAGATCACGGCGTCGAGCGCGGCAGCCACCGAGCTTGTCTCGGCCGGCGTCGGCGTGCCCGAGGCGACCGCGCTCCCCGACAGCGTCGTCGGTGACGCGCGCGAGTCCCTCGAGAACCAGCTGGTCACCCCCACGGGCAGCTACCTGCTGAGCTCGAGCCACCAGCTCTACAACTTCGGAACCCTCTGGTTGAATGCGGGAGCGCAGGCCGTCAAGAGCACCGAGACGACGGATGCCGGCCCCGCGGCCGACGCGATCGCGGCAGCCAACAGGGCCAACCGCATCCTGCTCGATGACGGCTACAGCATCCAGATCAGCAACAATTCGCATCCGGGTGAGCAGCCGTACTTCACGACGGATGCTGTGGTGCGCAACGGCGACACGGTCACCTTCCCGCAGCCGTACGTCCTTCAGTACGGGTTCGACGACTGGCGCCTGCAGCCGACCGTGCCGCTCACCGATGCGAGCCCGGCCGAGTCGAAGCCCACGTTCACGAGCACGAACCCGCGGCCGGAGGTCGCCCCCGAGGTGGGCGGTGACTTCCAGGTGGCGGCGTTCAACGTCTTCAACTACTTCACGACTCTCACCAGCCAGAACTCGCAGGCCCGCGGTGCGGCCACTGCCGAGAAGTTCGCCATCCAGAAGTCCAAGATCGTGGCCGCCATCAATGGCCTCGGCGCGGATGTTGTGGCCCTTCAGGAGATCGAGAACTCGGTCAAGCTGGGCGAGCCGCTCGATGAGGCGCTCGCCGATCTGGTCGACGGCCTCAACGCTGCTGCTGGTGCCGGCACCTGGGCGTACGCCGCCACCCCGGCGGAGCTGAACAATGCCGACGTGACCGACTTCATCACGAGCGCCATCATCTACAAGCCGGCCGTCGTCACGCCTGTGGGCGACAGCTTCGCCGACGTCGACGCCGTGTGGGACATGGCCCGCATCCCGGTCGCGCAGACCTTCGAGTCGGAGGGCACCGGCAAGGTGTTCACGGTCGTCGCCAACCACTTCAAGTCGAAGAGCGGCGATGGGGCGGAGCCGGCCGACGGCCAGGGCAAGTTCAACGCCGAGCGCACCGCAATGGCGGAGCGTCTGGTCGGTTTCGTCGACGGCATCACCGCCGACCCGGCGAAGAGCGACGATGTGTTCCTCATCGGCGACTTCAACGCCTACGCGCAGGAGGACCCCATCCAGGTGTTCACCGGTGCCGGCTATGTCGACCTGCTGCCCGAGCGCACGGACGGCCAGTACACGTATACCTTCGACGGTGAGCTCGGCTCGCTCGACCATGTACTCGCCACCCCCTCGCTCGCCGAGTATGTGACGGGCGTCGGCGTGTGGGGCATCAACTCGCCCGAGTGGTCCGACCGCGGCTTCGCGTTCGGTGCCGCTGAGGCGGGCACGGTGTTCCGCTCGAGTGACCACGACCCGATCCTCGTCGGCGTGAGCAGCGAGGTGGCCCCGGTCGAGATCGACATCCTCACCACCAACGACTTCCATGGTCGGCTGGAGGCCGGCAGCGGCGTTCCCGGTGCCGCCCAGCTCGGCGGGATGGTCGACTACTGGCGGGCGCAGAACCCCAACACGGCGTTCGTCGGAGCCGGTGACCTGATCGGCGCATCCACCTTCACCTCGTTCATCCAGAACGACCAGCCCACCATCGACGTGCTCAACGAGATCGGGCTCGACACGAGCTCCTTCGGTAACCATGAGTTCGACAAGGGACGCGCGGATGTCGACGATCGCATCCTCGACGCCGCCAACTGGCCCTACCTGGCCGCCAACCTGTACGACACCACGACGGGTGCTCCCGCCTACGACGAGTACTTCCTTCAGGAGTTCGACGGTGTGACGGTCGGCTACATCGGTGCCGTCACGGAGGCGCTGCCCGAGCTGGTCAGCCCCGCCGGAATCGAGACGCTCGACGTCAGGCCGGTCGTTCCTGAGGTCAACCGTGTCGCCGGGGAGCTCAGCGACGGCGATGAGTCCAACGGTGAGGCCGACGTTCTGGTGCTGCTCGTCCATGAGGGCGCGGCGACCCCCGACATCTCCTCTTCGACGGATGACTCGGCCTTCGGCAAGATCGTCAAGGACACGGACGCGAGTGTGGATGCGATCGTCTCAGCGCACACGCACCTCGCCTACGACCATGAGGTCGCGATCGACGGCATGGAGCATCCGCGTATCGTCATCTCGGCGGGCCAGTACGGGGCCAACTACGGCCACATCGAGCTCTCCGTCGATGCACAGACCGGCGACATCGAGACCATCGCAGCCGAGGTGAAGCCCATCACCGGCTTCACCCCGAATGCGGCAGTCGAAGCGATCGTCGCGGATGCTGTGGCTGTCGCCTCAGAGCTGGGTGCCGTCTCGGTCGGCCAGATCGAGGGATCCCTCTACCGCGCGGTGCAGAACCCGGCCGGCACGACGCCGTTCCCGGAGAACCGCGGAGGTGAGTCGACACTCGGCAACTTCGTCGCCGACGTGCAGCTGTGGGCGGCATCCGAGCTGGGTGCCCAGATCGCCATCATGAACCCGGGTGGCCTGCGCGCCGATCTCGTGTTCGAGTCCAGTGGCGCGAATGACCCCGACGGCAATGTGACCTACGCGGAGGCCGCCGCAGTGCAGCCGTTCGCGAACACGCTCACCACGCTGACGCTCACCGGAGCCCAGCTGAAGCAGGTGCTCGAAGAGCAGTGGCAGCCGGCGGGGGCACAGCGCCCCTTCCTCAAGCTGGGCATCTCGGAGGGCCTCGAGTACACGTACGACCCGGCCGCGGCATCCGGTGCACATGTGACGTCGATCACCCTGAACGGTGAAGCCATCGACCCGGCCGGTGAATACAAGGTCGTCGCCAACTCGTTCCTCGCGGCGGGCGGCGACAACTTCACCACCCTCGGCCAGGGCGCGAACCCTGCCGACAGCGGCCGAATCGACCTGCAGGCCATGGTCGACTACTTCACCGCCAACCCGGTCGCGGCGCCCTCCTACGAGCAGCGCGCCGTCGGCGTCCGCCTCTCCTCGGAGGGACCGTACGCGGCGGGCGACCAGCTGACGCTCGACCTGTCGTCGCTGCTGTTCAGCCGCGGCGGCCCGGCCGAGGCGAACGTCGAGGTGAGCCTCGGCGACACGGTGCTCGGCACGGCCGCGATCGACCCCGCAATCGTCGACACCACCGACGAGCAGGGTCGCGCATCCGTCACCGTCACCATCCCGGCAGGGGTCTCCGGACCGCAGCTGCTCACGGTGACCGTTCCGGAGACGGGCACCTCGGTTGATGTTCCGATCGAGGTCCAGGCGGCCGAACAGGCCATTGAGTCACTGAAGCGACCGCTCATCACGGGGCCCGTGCGCGTCGGCAAGACGGTCAGCGTGAACGAGGGCCGCTGGAGCGAGAGCGGCGTCGCCTACTCGTACCAGTGGAACCGCAACGGCCAGCCGATCGCGGGAGCCACCGGCGAACGCTACAAGCTGGTGCAGTCGGATGCGGGAGCCAAGCTGACCGTGACGGTCACCGCATCGAAGGACGGCTACACCGACGGCTCCGCCACCTCGGACGCCCGCACGGTGCAGAAGAAGGCGAGCGGCTTCGGCGCGATCGTCGCCGCCATTCAGGACGCGATCGACGAACTGATCGCGTACCTCGGCTGGCTCCTCCGCTAGAACGGAGCGCGGCCTCCTCGACCCTCGCGGGTTGAGGAGGCCGCCACTGGCGGGTTGCACGTGGGCGCGGTTTCGAGACGGTCGCCGTAGACGGCGACCCCTCAACCGGCGGGCTACCTGCTGGTCGAGGTGTCGCGCTCTGGCGCGACAGTCTCGAGACCGGCCCCCGCGAGTGACCCCCGTAACCGTCTTGGTCTGCCGCGACCGCGTGGTTAGGCTTTGAGGGTCCGTCCCCCTCTGAGGAAGCAGCTGACCCATGGCCCGTATCTTTGACAACGTCTCCGCGCTGATCGGCAACACCCCGCTCGTGCGTCTCAACCGGGTGACGGATGGCGCTGGCGCCACCGTTCTGGCGAAGCTCGAGTTCTACAACCCCGCCAACAGCGTGAAGGACCGCATCGGCGCGGCCATCATCGACGCGGCTGAGGCATCCGGTGCTCTGAAGCCGGGCGGCACGATCATCGAGGGCACCAGTGGCAACACGGGTATCGCTCTGGCCATGGTGGGTGCGGCCCGCGGCTACAAGGTCGTCATCGTCATGCCTGACACGATGAGCCGGGAGCGCCGCGGTGTCATCCGCGCGTTCGGTGCTGAGATCGTTCTCACGCCGGGCAGCGAGGGTATGCGCGGCGCCGTCGAGAAGACGAAGGAGCTTGTCGAGTCGACTCCGGGCGCCGTGTGGGCTGACCAGTTCGGCAACCCGGCGAATGCGCTGATCCACCGCACGACGACGGGTGAGGAGATCTGGGCCGACACGGATGGCGCTGTCGACATCCTCGTCTCCGGTATCGGCACGGGCGGCACGATCACGGGCGCCGGCGGGCTGCTGAAGGAGCGCAAGCCGGGCCTGCAGGTGATCGCGGTCGAGCCGATCGATTCGCCGATCCTCAGCGGCGGCAAGCCGGGCCCGCACAAGATCCAGGGTCTGGGTGCGAACTTTGTTCCGGATGTCCTCGACACGAGCGTCTACGACGAGGTCATGGATGTGACCCTGGATGCGTCGCTCGAGTTCGCGCGCCGCCTCGCCGCCGAGGAGGGCCTGCTGGTGGGCATCTCGTCTGGCGCCGCAGTGAGTGCCGCAGTCGAGGTGGCGAAGCGCCCCGAGAACGCGGGCAAGACGATCGTCGTCGTCGTGCCGGACTTCGGTGAGCGCTACCTGTCGACGGTGCTGTTCGAGCACCTGACGGACTGATCCGGCCTCTCGCCGGGATAGCCTTTCGGCTGTGAGTGTTTTCGGCCGCATACGTGAGGATGTGGCGACCGCGCGCCTGCGCGACCCCGCCGCCCGCAGCAATGCGGAGGTGTTCTGGCTGTATTCGGGCCTGCACGCGGTGTGGGCGTACCGGGTCGCGCACAGGCTGTGGCTGTGGCGCTGGTTCTTCGTGGCGCGCTGGGTGTCGCAGGTGGCGCGCGCGTGGACGGGCGTCGAGATCCACCCGGGTGCGACGATCGGCCGACGCTTCTTCATCGACCACGGCATGGGCGTTGTCGTCGGCGAGACGGCCGAGCTGGGCGACGACGTGATGCTGTACCACGGGGTGACTCTGGGGGGCCGCTCCTCGCAGCGCACGAAGAGGCACCCGACTTTGGGCAACCATGTGACGGTGGGCGCCGGGGCGGCCGTGCTCGGCCCGGTGACGCTGGGCGACGGATGCGTCGTCGGCGCGCATGCGGTCGTGTTGCAGGATGCGCCGCCCCGGTCGCTGCTGGTGGGCAGCCCGGCGAAGGCGCGGCCGATCGCGCCCGTGCACGAGTTCGACCAGCAGTTCTTCGTCGACCCGGGCAGCTACAGCATCTGAGCGCCCCGGCTGGTCTCGAGACTGCGCGATCGCTCCGCGCTCGCGCACCTCGACCAGCGGATTTCTCAGCCGGTTGAGGGGCCGCCGTCTACGGCGACCGTCTCGCCCCCGCGCATCCGTTCAGCCGGGTTCGATACGCTCTGACCGTGAACTTCGCCTTCCACCGTCTGGCCCGCTCGTGGCCGAAGTACCGCTGGTTCAAGCCGCTCCTGACGGGCCTGATCGCGATCGTGTTCTACGTTCTGCTGTCGGTGCTGGTGTCGCTCGGCTTCTTCGCGGTGTCGCTGATCGACCCGCAGGGTTTCGGCGCGGGGTTCGAGCGTCTCGTCTTCGAGACGGTGATCGACAACTCTGATCCGCTGGTGCTCGCCTATTCGCTGGTTGTCGTCGCGCTGATGCTGCCGGCGCTGCTGCTGGCGACGCTCATCATGGGGCCGCGCCCGCTGGGTCTGTTGTCGTCGGTGGTGGGCAGGCTGCGGTGGCATTGGATGGGCCGGCTTCTGCTGCCCGCGCTGGGCGCCTTCGCGGCATCCTATGTTCTGTATCTGCTGGTGCTTCCGCTGATCGCGGGCGACCCGCTGGTGGCGCCGCAGGTGGGGGCGTCGACGTGGGTGATGTTGGCGGTGACGCTGCTGTTGGTGCCGTTGCAGGCGACGGCGGAGGAGTACGTGTTCCGGGGTTACCTGATGCAGACGATCGGCGGCTGGCTGAAGCATCCGGCGTGGGCGATCCTGTTGCCGGTGCCGCTGTTCATGGCGGGCCACCTGTATGACGTGTGGGGGCTGCTCGATGTGGGTGTGTTCGCGCTGTTCGCGGGCTGGATCACGTGGCGCACGGGTGGCCTGGAGGCGGCGATCATGGCGCATGTGATCAACAATGCGTCGATCTTCGCGCTGGGAGCGTTCGGCATGGTCGACGTGAACGCGGCGGAGGGCAGCCCGTGGGGCGTGCTGGTGACCGCGTTGACGCTGGGTCTGTACGCCTGGCTGGTGTTGCGGATGTCGGGCGGCATCCACAGGGAGCGCCGCCTGGTCCTCCCCGCGGCACCCACCGTCCCACCTCCAATGCAGGGATATGCACAGGATGAGTGACCTCCGCTTGTGGATTACCACAGTCAGTCTCGGCGCCGCGCGACGGGTTTTGTAGCCCCGTCACTGCAGGCTTCCTCTTGCCGGGTCGGGTGCCTAGCGTGGGGGTATCCGCCGTCGCCGGGGTCACGAGCCTCGGGCGTATGGTTTTCCACCCATCGGAGTTGAGGAACACGTCATGGTCGACACAGCACCCCGCACCGGCAAGTCAGCAACGAAGACTTCCATCAAGGCTGAGCCTGCGCCCAGTCTGGCCGCGCAGGTCGATGCCCATCTCGATGCGACATCGGGCGAGGCATCCGTCGATGTGTCGTCGCTCACCGAGCAGCTGATGGGTACGTGGGCGGATGTTCGCCGCAAGGCCCGCGAGTTCGCCAAGAACCCGGAACTGCACGATGTGCCGGGGCTGAGCCTTGACGAGCAGCGCGAGCGCACGCTCGGTCAGTTGCGGCTGCTGGTGGAGCAGGGCGAGGTGCTCCGCGCGTTCCCGAAGTCGGTGGGCGGGCTTGAGGACAACGGCGGCAACATCACCGCGTTCGAGGAGTTGGTGTCGGCGAGCCCGTCGCTGCAGATCAAGTCGGGTGTGCAGTGGGGCCTGTTCGGCAGCGCCGTCATGCATCTGGGCACCGACTACCACCACAGGACTTTTCTGCCCGACATCCTGAGCCTGAAGGTTCCGGGCGCGTTCGCGATGACGGAGATCGGGCACGGTTCGGATGTTGCGAGCATCGGCACGACGGCGACCTACGATGAGGCGACGCAGGAGTTTGTGATCAACACCCCGTTCGCGGGTGCGTGGAAGGAGTTCCTGGGCAACGCCGGCAAGCACGGCATCGCCGCGACGGTGTTCGCGCAGCTCATCACCAAGGGCGTCAACCACGGTGTGCACTGCTTCTACGTGCCCATCCGGGATGAGGACGGCGAGTGGCTGCCGGGCGTGACGGGCCGCGATGACGGCTGGAAGGGCGGGCTGAACGGCATCGACAATGGCCGTCTCGCCTTCGACGATGTGCGGGTTCCGCGCACCAATCTGCTCAACAAGTACGGTGATGTCGCCGAGGACGGCAGCTATTCCTCGCCGATCGACAGCCCCGGTCGTCGCTTCTTCACCATGCTGGGCACGCTGGTGCAGGGGCGCGTCTCCCTTGACGGTTCGGCGACCGCAGCATCCGCCATGGGTCTTGCGATCGCGATCGGCTACGGCAATCAGCGCCGCCAGTTCAGCGCGGCCGACCCGCAGAGCGAGGAGTTTCTGCTCGACTATGGCCGCCACCAGCGCAGGCTCATCCCGAAGCTGGCGACGACGTACGCGCAGATCTTCGCGCATGACGAGTTCCTGGTGCAGTTCGACGCCGTGTTCAGCGGCGCCGACCCGGATGGTGCGGAGGACCTGGAGACGATCGCCGCGTCGCTGAAGCCGCTGTCTACGTGGCACGCGCTCGAGACGCTGCAGGAGGCGCGCGAGGCGTGCGGCGGTGCCGGCTTCATGGCCGAGAACCGGCTCACGGGCCTGCGCGCCGACCTCGACGTGTACGTCACCTTCGAGGGTGACAACAATGTGCTGCTGCAGCTGGTGTCGAAGCGCCTGCTGGGTGACTACGCGAGGCGTTTCAAGGGGGCGGATGCTGCGGCTCTCGCCCGCTTCGCCGCGGGTCAGGCGGCCGGCCGGTTGATGGACGCTGGCCTGCGCACCCTCGCCCAGAACGTGCGCGACCTCGGTTCGACGGCGCGCAGCGTGACCGAACTGCGCGAGACGGATGTGCAGCGGCAGCTGCTCACCGACCGCGTCGAGACGATGGTGGGCGAGCTCGCACAGCGGCTGCGCCCGGCGTCGAAGATGTCGGCGAAGGATGCTGCGGACCTGTTCAACTCGCTGCAGAACGAACTCATCGAGGCGGCCCGCGCCCACGCCGAGCTGCTGCAGTGGGAGGCGTTCACGCGCGCGCTAGAGAAGGTGGAGCATGCCGGCACGAAGCAGGTGCTGTCGTGGCTGCACGATGTGTTCGGGTTGGGCCTCATCGAGAAGCACCTCGGCTGGTACCTCATCCACGGTCGCCTGTCGCCGCAGCGTGCGCAGGCGGTGACGGCGTACATCGATCGTCTGTTGGCGCGGCTCCGCCCGCACCTGCAGGATCTGGTGGATGCCTTCGGTTACGAGCAGGAGCACCTGCGCGCGACCCTCACCTCCGGCATCGAGCGGGAGCGTCAGGAGGAGGCGCGGGCGCACTACGAGGCGCTGCGCGCATCCGGTGACGCCCCCGTCGACGAGAAGTCGCTCAAGGCGGCCAAAAAGAAGAGGTAACATCCTTCGCCCGCGCCGCGATGGGATCTCCTCTCAACGGGTACCCAATTTCGTGAGTGGTCATATTTGCGCCCAAGATTCTGTTCTTTGGTTCAGAATTGACCACTCAGAAACTGGACACATCGGGCCCGTTTACGTGAGCGGTCAAAAGTCGCCCCGCCGCCTCCGGCTTGGGTCCAGAATTGACCACTCGCGCAGGGACGCACCTGTGGAGAACTCGCCAGCCTCGTCGGCGGCGCCAGCTAGCCTTGTGGCATGACTGAGACGACCACGCCTGATGCGGCACTCGAGACGCTCGGCAGGGTTTTCGGTTACGACAGTTTTCGCGGCGACCAGGCGGAGATCATCCGTCATGTGGTCGCCGGTGGCGACGCGCTCGTGCTCATGCCGACGGGTGGCGGCAAGTCGCTCTGCTATCAGGTGCCGTCGCTTGTGCGCGAGGGCACGGGGGTTGTCATTTCGCCGCTGATCGCGCTCATGCAGGATCAGGTGGATGCTCTGGCTGCGGTGGGCGTGCGGGCCGAGTTCCTGAATTCGACGCAGGGGCCGGATGAGCGGCGCAGGGTTGAGGCGGCGTTCGTGGCGGGCGCGGTCGATCTGCTGTATCTGGCGCCAGAGCGGCTCGCGATCGAGTCGACCGCGCAGCTGCTCGACCGCGGCACGATCGCGCTTTTCGCGATCGATGAGGCGCACTGTGTGGCGCAGTGGGGGCACGATTTCCGGCCCGACTATCTGCGGTTGTCGATGCTGCATGAGCGTTGGCCGGCCGTGCCGCGCATCGCACTGACGGCGACGGCGACGGAGCAGACGCACGCGGAGATCGCGCTGCGCCTGCAGCTCGACGATGCGCGACATTTTGTGGCGAGTTTCGATCGGCCGAACATCCAGTACCGCATCGAGGCGAAGAATCAGCCGCAGCGGCAGCTGCTGGAGCTGCTGCGCACGGAGCATGTCGGCGACGCGGGCATCGTGTACTGTCTGTCGCGCGCATCGGTGGAGAAGACGGCCGAGTTCCTCAATTCGAGCGGCATTCCGGCGCTGCCATACCACGCGGGTCTGCCGGCTGAGGTGCGCGCCGCGAACCAGTCACGCTTCCTGCGCGAGGACGGCATCGTCATGGTTGCGACGATCGCGTTCGGCATGGGCATCGACAAACCGGATGTGCGTTTCGTCGCCCACCTGGACCTGCCCAAGTCGGTGGAGGGCTACTACCAGGAGACGGGCCGCGCGGGCCGCGACGGCCTGCCGTCGACCGCCTGGCTGGCCTACGGGCTGCAGGATGTGGTGCAGCAGCGCCGCATGATCGAGCAGTCGGAGGGTGACCTGGCGCACCGCCGCCGCATGAGCGCGCACCTGGATGCGATGCTGGCGCTGTGCGAGACGGTCGAGTGCCGGCGCGTGCAGCTGCTCGCCTACTTCGGGCAGTCGTCGCAGCCGTGCGGCAACTGCGACACCTGCCTGAACCCGCCGCAGGCGTGGGATGGCACGGTGCCAGCGCAGAAGCTGCTGTCGACGATCGTGCGCCTCAAGCGGGAACGCAATCAGACATTCGGCGCCGGTCAGGTGGTCGACATCCTGCGCGGCAAGGAGACGCCGCGCACACTGCAGCACGGGCACGAACAGCTCGCCACGTGGGGCATCGGCGAGGACCTGAGCGATCAGCAGTGGCGCGGGGTGGTGCGGCAGCTGCTCGCGCAGGGGCTGCTCGCGACGCAGGGTGAGTACGGAATTCTTGCGCTGACGGATGCCTCGGCCGCCGTTCTCTCGGGAGAGCGCGCCGTGTCGCTGCGCACCGAACCGGAGCGGGTGGCCCGGAGGGCGCCGAAGCGGCAGGCGGCGCTCGCCGACCTCGAGCCGGCGCAGGTGGAGCTGTTC
Organism: Homoserinimonas aerilata; assembly: GCF_006716125.1. Taxonomy (NCBI): domain Bacteria; kingdom Bacillati; phylum Actinomycetota; class Actinomycetes; order Micrococcales; family Microbacteriaceae; genus Homoserinimonas; species Homoserinimonas aerilata. Next base: position 59,516 of record NZ_VFOM01000005.1, read on the forward strand.
GAGGCGCTGCGCGTGTGGCGCGCGGAGCAGGCGAAGGAGCAGGGGGTTCCGGCGTACATCGTGTTCGGGGATGCGACGCTGCGCGCGGTCGCCCTGGCGAAGCCGGCGACGATGGACGAACTGGATGCGCTGCCCGGCATCGGCGCGAAGAAGCGCGACGCGTACGGGCAGGCGCTGCTCGAAGTGGTCGCCGCGGCTTAGCTGCTGGTCGAGGGGCACGGAGTGCCGTCTCGAGACCGGGTTGTGCGCGGGTGGGGTTTCGAGACGACCTCGTTCCTCGGTCCCTCAACCCGCGGGTGGCTTTGCTGGTCGAGGGGCACGGAGTGCCGTCTCGAGACCAGAACCGACGAGTAACCCTCCTTGTGCGGGCGAGTTACCGGGGTTAGCGTGGTGTCTCTGTCTTACCCGGCATCACCGTTGTTCTGCACCCGAAGCAGGCGTCATGTACATCTCGTTCTCCGACCGCCCCAGGGGTGGCGCGCGGCCCACGACGGGTGCGGGCGCGCGCGTGTCGTCGGTGGTGATCGCTCTCGGCGTGGTCAGCATGCTCACGGACGTGTCGTCTGAGTCGGTTGCGGCGATTCTGCCGCTGTATGTGACCGGTGTGATCGGGCTTTCCACTGTCGCCTACGGTTTCATCGACGGCATCTATCAGGGTGTGAGCGCTCTTGTGCGCATCGCGGGCGGCTATGCGGCGGATCGCGGCGACCAGCCGAAGTGGGTGGCGTTCTTCGGCTATGGGGTGTCGGCGTTGGCGCGGGTGGGCTTGTTGTTCGCGTCGGGTTTTGCGGCGCTGACGGCGGTGCTGGCGATCGACAGGCTCGGCAAGGGGGTGCGTACGGCGCCGCGCGATGCCCTCATCGCTGCTTCGTCGCATCCGGATGCTTTGGGCAGGGCGTTCGGCATGCACCGGATGCTTGACACGATCGGCGCGGCGCTGGGCCCTCTCATCGCCTTCGTGATTCTGCTGCTCATCCCGGACGGCTTCAGCACGATCTTCGTGGTGTCGTTGGCGTTCGCGCTGCTCGGCCTGGCGGTGCTCGGTTTCATTGTTCCGAATCGCCGCCCGCGGGCCGAGGCGCCTGTGGTGGCCCGCCCGGCGAAGCGGTTCAGTCTGCGCGAGTTGCGTGACCCCCGCCTGCGCCGGCTGCTGCTGGTTGCGGCGCTGTTCGGGCTGCTGACGGTCGGTGACGGGTTCATCTATCTGGTGCTGCAGGGCAGGGGCTCGTTTGCAGCGGAGTGGTTTCCGCTGCTCTATGTGGGCACGAATGTGGCGTTCCTCGCGCTGGCGGTGCCGGTCGGCCGGCTCGCCGACAGGGTCGGGCGTGCGCGCATATTCGTGATCGGGCATGTTGCGCTGCTGGCGGCGTACGTGTCGGCGGCGCTGCCGGTGGCGGGGGCTCCGATCACGATCGCCTGCCTTCTGCTGCTGGGCGTGTTCTATGCGGCCACCGATGGCATCATCGCGGCGCTGGCCACGCAGTTCACGCCGGTGTCGGCGCGGGCGAGCGGCATCGCGGCGGCGCAGACGGTTGTGGCGGTGTGTCGTTTCTTCGCGTCGACCGGTTTCGGGCTTCTGTGGTTCTTCGCGGGGCGCGCGAATGCGGTGATCGTGGTGGCGGTGGCGCTTGCTGTGGTGATTCCGTTCGCGGCCTGGCTGCTGCGGCAGGCGACCCGGCGCCCGCCAGACGAGGGCCCGCCAGACGATGGCACGCCAGACGAGGGCACGCCGGACGAGGGCACTGCGGACGAGGGCACGTCAGACGAGCGCCCGTCAGATGAGGGCACCGCGGATGACCCCGCAGAACGGGTGGCCGAGGGGTGAGCGGTCGCGGGCGTTGGGCGTGGCTCGCCGCTGTCGTGGCCGTTGTGCTGCTGGCGACGGGCGGCTACGGCGTGTGGGCGTATCTCGACTATCAGGGCAGGGTGTCGGCGGCAGACGAGGCGGCGGGTGACGCCGTGCCGTTCGAGAGCGTGCTCGATGGCCCGCGGGTGCTGTTCCGCAACACGGTGCTCGGGCAGCAGTACGGGCTGGTGGCGGCGGTGCCACTCGAGGGCGCCGACGGCACGGATGCGACGGTGGCTCCGGATGCTCCGCGCGCGGTCTCGAAGGTCGCCTGCGACCGCGTGCATGCGAGCGCCGACAGGGTGCTGTGCCTGCACACGGATCGCCGGCTCGGCTCGAAGTTCGAGGCGAAGCTGTACGACAACGAGTGGAACGAGCTGGGTGGTTGGCCGCTGCCGGGGGTGCCGAGTCGCACCCGCATCACGCCGGATTCGCAGTTGTGGGCGAGCACGGCCTTCGTGACCGGCCACTCCTACGCGACGATCGGTTTCTCGACGGCGACGACGATCAGCGGCGCGGATGGCACCGAGTACGGCAACCTGGAGGACTTCACGACGACGATCGAGGGGGAGCCGCTGACCACGAGCGACCGCAACTTCTGGGGCGTCACCTTCGCCGACGATGGCAACACCTTCTACGCGACCGCGGCATCCGGCGGCAGCACCTGGTTGGTGCGCGGCGATCTGGCGAAACGCACCATGGTGTCGCTGCGCAGCAATGTGGAGTGCCCGTCGCTGTCACCGGATGGCACGCGCATCGCGTTCAAGAAGAACGTGTCGACGGGGTCGGTCTCGAGCTGGTCGATTGCCGTGTACGACCTGGCGAGCGGCACGGAGACGGTGGTCCCGGGCGAGAGCAGCGTCGACGACCAGGTGGAATGGCTCGACGACAACACCCTCCTGTTCGGTCTGCCGCGGCCGGATGCGGTGGGAGACAGCGACGTGTGGTCGGCCCCGGCGGATGGCAGCGCAGAGCCGACCTTGTTCATCGAGCACGCGTGGTCGCCGGCGGTCGTGCGCGGCTGATGCGTTGCCGTCAGCGGGGAAGCATCGTGTCGTTCGCGCCCATCTGAGGCGGTCGCAGCGACGGGCGCAGCAGGGCGCGCAGCGTCGGCCAGGAGGTGCGCTGCCCGAGGAGTCCGCGCCGCAGCTCCACGAGCACGGTCATGCCGAAGTAGAGCCAGGCGCGGCCGTCGCCCGCCCGCCGCCGGTACAGGCGCACCCGGTTGAGCATCTGCATGGTGTGGGTGGCCCAGCTCTCACCGGAGCCCCCTCCTATATGCATTCCGCCGGCGCGCGGCGTGTACATGGTCGCCCATCCCGCATCCTTCGCCCTGAGGCTGAGATCGGTCTCCTCCGAGTACAGGAAGAACGACTCGTCGAGGCCGTCGAGGGCGTCGAAGCATTCGCGGTCGACGAGCAGGATGGCCCCCACCGCCCAGTCGACCTCGTGCTCGCTCTCATATTCGGATGCCCGTTCGTTGCGTTCCGCGAAGACGGGCAGGCCCGTGAAGCTGAGCCCTCCGACGCGGGCGAGCGTCGGCCCGCGTCGGATCGTCGGGGAGAGCCGGCCGTCCTCCTCGCGCACCCGGGGGGCGACGATTCCGGTGCCCGGTCGACGCAGCGTCTCGAGCATCCGCGGCACAGAGTCGGGGTCGAGCGTCGCGTCGGGATTCAGGATGAGGATGGCCGAGGCATCCGGTGATTCGCGCACCGCCCTGTTGATGCCGGCCGCATAGCCGTCGTTCGTGGAGGGCACGACGGTGCAGTCGGTGCGGCGCGCGAGCAGCTCGACGGTGTCATCGCTCGACCCGTTGTCGACCACGACGACCGAATACGAGAGGTCACCGAAGGCGTCTGGCAGGCTGTCGAGCAGGCCAGTCACGTGCCGGCTGCTGTTGTAGGTGACGACGACCGCGGCGACGTCGAGAGGCCCGCTGCCTGCGGCCTGATCAGATGCCGTCACTGTGCGGCTCCCTTGCGTGTGGTGGGGCTTGCGTGTGGTGGCGCTTGCATGTGGGGGCCTGCGGGCGGATGACTCTCCCAGGTGATGCGGCGAACGCTCCCGCACAGCCCGGCAAGCAGAAACAGCATGCCGCCCGCGATCGGGAACGAGAGCCCGTCGAAGAACGCGAACAGAACGGCCACATTGATGATCGACGCGGCAAGCGCATGCGCAAGGAGCCGCAACTGCGGTTCGGATGCCCGCTTCGCCCGGAGAGCGCTGCCGATGGCGGCGGCGAAGAAACCGGCGAATGCGATGACGCCGAGCACGCCCAGCTCGATGGCGATGAGCACCCACTGGTTGTCGAAGATGTAGTACCGCGGCAGGAAGAGACCGAAGCCGGAACCGATCACAGGGGATGTCGACATGAATTCGGGCACACGCGCCAGGCCGCTCGTGCGCGACTGTGTGCTCGGGTCGTCTGCGGCGCCGGCGAACAGGCCGACGGTGGTGGTCAGCAGGCCGGGCACGGCCGCGAAGACGGCGACACCGAGCACCCCGCCGACGCCGATCGCGACGATGCGGGAGCGGGGGGAGAGCGCCGGGATCATCGACACCACGGCCACCGCGAATCCGATGATGGCGGAGCGGGAGACGGCCACCATCGACGACACGGAGATGAGGGCGACGGGCAGCCACCAGCGCAGCCCTCCGCGACTGTGCGGCGCCTGGAATCCGCGCGAGATGGCGGCGGCGATCACGAGCGGGAGCGCCGCGTTCAGCGCGGTCGCGTATTCGAGCGGGTGGATGGCGGTGCCCGAGGAGCGCACGACGCCGGCGCGCTCGCCGAGCCCGCCCGCGAGCGAGAGCCCCGGAATCGTGCCGAAGAAGTCGACGAGAGCCTGCCCGGTCACGAACTGAAGCAGGCCGAGCGTGGCGAGCAGCCCCGCGCCGATGCCGATGCGTCGCGCCATCGTGGTGAGGTCGCCCAGAGTGCGGATGCCGTCGACCGCGACCAGCAGCACGCCGGCCCACGACAGCAGCCGGATGAGCGCCGTGAGTGCCGGGCTCACCTGATCGTCGGGCTGGCCGCGCAGCATGGCTGCCGCGAAACTCACCAGCACGAGCACGAAGAACGCCATGAACGCGAAGCTCACCGGCTGCGACACGGGCCGCAGCTCCGACTCTCGCGCCTGCAGGCGGGAGATCACCCACCAGGCGAGGAGCACCAGACCCCAGATCAGGGACGGGCGGCCGAGCGTGCCGAGCAGACCGATGGTGACCCCCGACGGAATCGCGAGAAGCAGCACCAGGTAGACCGTGAGCATGCCGACCGCATCGATCTCACGCCGCGGTGCGCCACCGTCACGATCGAGGCGGCGGCGGGTTGCTCGCTGGGTCGACACGCCGAGTCACTCCTCGCTGTCGGGTTCGGACGCCGCGGGCTCGGACACGGCAGGTTCAGATGCCGCAGACTCGGATGCCGTCGGTTCTGATGCTGCAGCCGCAGACGCCGCCGGCTTCTGCCGCGCACGCTTGCGCCGCTGTCGGCTCAGCCCTTCGACGAGTCCGGCCAGCAGCAGGGTCAGCGCGGCGATGCCGAGGCCGCCTCCCGCCGCGACCAGGATGCGCGTGCGCTGCTCGGCGACGCTCTTCTCGTCGACGGTGATGGGGATCACGCTCATCCGGTTGTCTGCCGGGATGCGCTCGCTCGTCTGGAAGTCCTCGAGCACCGTCGCCGTGCGTTCGACGAGCAGCGTGAGCACCTCCTCTGCCGCGGCGTCGCTGTCGGCGGTGACGGTGATGAGGATGATGGGGCCCGCCGTCGTGGTGTCTCGCGAGATCGCGATCTCCACTCCCGGGTGCTTCTCGGCCATGTCGTTGACCACGTTCTCCGAGCCGATCGCCCGCACCAGAACATCCGCGGCCGGTGCCAGGCCTCCCAGGAACAGGTACGGGTTCGCCCCCTCGGGGATGCTGTTCGCGCCGGGCAGCAGAAGCTGCGTGGCCGAACGGTTGTAGCCCGGGGGGATCGCGAACCAGGCGCCGATCGCGATCGCTGCGGCCGCGAGCAGACCAGGCACGACGATGTACCACCGCCTCAGCAGCCCACGGAGGGTGTCGGAGAAGTTCACGGAGTCTGTCCTTTCGCACTGTCAGATGCCCGATCGTGTCGCGCGGTGAGCATCCGGTCGATGCCCACGGATGCCCAGGCCCCGATGAGAAGGGCGACCGCGAGCATCGCCGCGAACGCCGTCACAAGGGCGCTGCGCGAGGGGGTGACGTGTTCGATCTGCGTGGTGAGCGGCACGACGGATGCCGTGATGCGGCCGTCATCGGTGACCGACAGTTGCGCCTGCTGCGATTCGGCGGTGCTCACGATCTTGTCGATCAGCTGCTGCTGTCGTGATTCGACCCAGTCGAGGGTGCGGCCGACGACCTGGACCTCGATCTCGGCCTTGTCGATCGTCGCGGCCCACTGGTTGCCCGAGTCGGCCAGGTCGACGAGCACGCCCTCGCGGATGCCGGCACCGTAGAAGGGGGCGTCGTCCATCGAGTATCGCGCGGCGGCTCTGCCGTTGTTGACCTGCGCCGTGACGGCCGCCGCGAAGGCGATGATGTTCGAGTCGTTCGTTCCGTTGCTCGGCGACAGGGTCGTTGTCGAGGGGCGCATGAACGAGATCACGGTTCGCGTGCTGTACGTGCCGCCGTCGTGCAGCATGAGCGCCGTGGCAAGCACCGCGCAGAGGAGCAACGCCAGCGGCGCGTACCAGCGTCGCAGCATTGCGGTCACGATGTGGCGGATGGTCACCGGAGCCTCTTCACCGCGCTCGCCGCGAGGTTGCGAAGATCCCGGATGCCCGGGCGATGCTCCACGAGGGAGCGCACCGACTCTGCCGTGTCGAGTGCCGTGACGCTGTAGCGCGCCTGGATGTGCGAGGTGGGCCTGGCCGGGAGGCGGTCGCTCGTGTACACGGTGCGGTACCGGGCCTGCCGCAGCCGGGCCAGCAGGCGGCGGTCGTAGCGCCCCAGCGGGAGCGCGGCGTCATCGATGGGGCCGCCGCTGGCCTCGACGAGGGCGGTGCGGGCGTCGATCAGCTCGCGGCGTGCCTCGGCGTCGCTCAGACCGCGCCACGGCACATGCTCCCAACCGTGGCTGCCGATCTGCATCCCGGCGCCGCGCAGCTCGCGCAGGTCTGCCGGTGAGAGGCTCGCGGCGTCGTCGCGGCGGCCGGCGAGCGCGAAGAAGGTCGCCTGGAGACCTCGCTCGAGCAGTGCCGGAAGCGCCACCGAGGCATCCGAGGCGTTGCCGTCATCGAAGCTCAGCCGCACGCGGGGGTTCTCGCGGAGCTCATCGAGGATGCGCAGAAAACTGCCCTCTGTGACCCAGTAGCGCGCCTCGCCCGGTTCACGTTCGCGGATGATCGTGCCGATGCCGTGAAAGCAGATGTTGGCGATCATGTGGCCGCCCCGTTCGTCGCCGGTGGCGCGCCGCGCGTGCTCTCGTCGCGCCCCCACCCGTCGCCCGCCCGGACCGTGCGCCGGGCGAGCAGCCCCGCCAGCAACGTGATCACGACATAGGGCACCGCGGCAAACGCCAGCCGGGGAGTCGGCAGCACCACATGGCGCAGCCAGGCCCAGCGATCGGCCGGGCGCACCGCAACGTCGACCGCGCCGGCTGTGGCGGCCGCGCGCAGTTGGGCGTTACCGCGGCGCACCCGCACGAGCCTGTTCAGCAGTTCGCGCGTCGTGAACGGGGCGGCGACGACGACCTCGACGTCGCTCGCCTCCGCCTTCTCGGCATCGGCGAACTGGGAGTCGAGAAACAGGTCATCGGCGATCATGGCCGGGAAGGAGTCGAAGCGGCTGCGGCCCTGCTCTGAGAGTGCGATCATCCCGCGCCCGAACAGGCCGTTTCTGAACGCCGGCAGCCGTTCGTTGATCGCGCAGTACGCGCGAACAGGCCAGGGGCGCCCGGAGGTGTCGAGGCGTCGCCGCGGAACCACCGCGAGTGGGTATGGCGGATGCGAGAAGCGGCCGGTGACCGAGGCGAGACCGCCGGGCGGAACCAGGATGTCGGCATCGAGATAGATGCGGGGAAAGTAGTGCGCGAGCCGCTCGCCCGCGTTGAGCGCGGCGGCCTTTCCCGGCTCGGGGCGGTCGATCACGGTGACGCCGGCGCGCGTCGCCACGGCCACCGTGTCGTCGGTGCACCCGTTCGCGCTGACGATGATCTCGAGCGGCTCCGACACCGCCTGGCCCAACAGCGCGCTGAGGCTCGCCCCGAGCACATTCTGCTCGTTGTGCGCGGCGATCACGACGCTCGGCATGGTGCGGTTCCCTTCGCCATGGTCGGGTACGACAGGCAGTGAGTTCCCTCTTCGAGCAGGATAGCGGGCGGGCCCCCACTCGTGCCGTAATATTCGCAGCATGACTCGAGGAGAGATCGAGGTTCGGCCGATCGCACGGGGTGATGCCGAGGCGGTCGCCCGGTTTCTGTCGGCCGAGTTGAACCCTCGCGTGCCGCTCTCGGCGTGGGCTGCGCTGCTCGATCCGCCCTGGCAGGCGGAGGCCCCCAACAGCGGCTTCCAGCTTGTGGCGGGCACGGATGCTCAGGGTGGCGCCGAGATCGTGGGCGTCTACATCGCCGTCTATTCCGAGCGCGAGGTGGAGGGTGTGCGGCGCCGCTTCTGCAACCTGGCGGCGTTCTGCGTTCGCGAGGAGCACCGCGCGCAGAGCTTTCGGCTGCTGCGCGCCATCCTCGGCCAGAAGGGTTTCGAGTTCACCGATCTCTCACCGAGCGGCAACGTGGTGGAGCTGAACAGGAGGCTCGGCTTCGTGCCGCTCGACACGACGACCCGCCTGCTCGTGAATCTTCCGAGCCTGCCGAGGCGAGGCCTCGAGGTGACGGATGATGCGGCCACGATCGAACGGACGCTCACGGGGGCGGATGCGCGGCTGTTCCGTGACCACCGCGACGCCCCGGCGGCCCGCCATCTCCTCGCGGTCGACGGCGAGGAGTATGCGTACCTCGTCTACCGTCGCGACCGACGCAAGGGCCTCCCGCTGTTCGCCTCGCCGCTGTACCTCGGCGGCAGCGCGGCGCTCCTCGCGACGGCGTGGCCGCAGATCGCGTCGCGGCTGCTGCTCGGCGGCGCTGTGGCGACCCTCGCGGAGCATCGCGTGCTCGGCCGCGTTCCCGCCCTTGGCGTCACCCTGAAGGCCCCGCGCGCGAAGATGTTCCGCAGCGCCGAGGTCACAGCCCAGGGCATCGACTATCTGTACAGCGAACTGACGCTGCTCGAGTGGTAGCGGCGGGCATCCGGGACTGTTCGTTAAAGAGGTCATGGCCGCCCCGAGGGGCGGCCATGACCGGTTGATCAGTTCGCGGCGCGGACGGGCGTGCCGTCATCCCACGTGTTGTTGCTCCACACGTTGCCGGGCGCGTTCGAGTCGAACGACGTGATGGGGCCGTAGAAGCCACACTTGCCGGAGTCGCCTCGCTGCCAGACATTGTTGGTGAACCGGATGTCCCTGGTTCCGCTGGAGAACGGCTTGCCGCCGGTCGACCCGCCGTAGCTGCAGTAGCCGCCCGATCCGGCGCCGAACAGGTTGCCGTCGATGACGTTGTTCTGCACGACCGCGAAGTCGCCGTACCCGGTCAGTGCTGCCGAGCATCCGGCGTCGGGGGCGACATCCGGTGCGTCACACACGATGGTGTTGCCGCGGATGACGGAGCCGGCACCCATGCGGATGCCCGATTCGTGCGCGCGGCCCGAATCGTCACGGAACTGCCCGTGCACATAGGAGGAGACGACGGCGCAGTCGAGCGCGCAGTTCACCGAGCGGTTGCCGCCGGTGACCTCGACGCGGGTCGCCGTGAAGCGGGCGTCGCCGATGCCGGTCGCCACCTGGTTTCCGGAGTGCACCTCGCTGTCGGTGATCGTGAACGAGCTGGTACCGCGCTCGCTGTTCGAGACGGTGCCGTTGATGACGGAGCGGCTGATCACGACGTTCTGCGCCTGGATGCTCAGGGTCGAGCAGTTCACCTGCTTGGCGTCGATGACGGTGCCGGGTGCCGTGATGGTGCACGATCCGGTGTACGGCGTGAGGGCCGTGCCGGCGGGCACTCCCGTGGTCGCCGCCGTCGGGAATCCCTGAGACGGGGCGGGGGTGGGCGTCGGTGCGGGAGTCGGAGCGGGCTCCGGCTGCGGAGTCGGGGCCGGAGTGGGCTCGGGCGTGGGCTCCGGGGCCGGCGTCTCTTCGTCGCCGGGTGCCGGCGTCTCGCCGTCACCGGGGTTCGAGGTGCCCGGTTCGCCCGGCGTCGTCGGGCCTGCGGGGGCGCCGACGCTGAACACCACATCGACCCAGTAGTTGCTGGAGCGGTAGGTGTCGGTGGGGAACTTCGTCTTCGTGCCGTACTTGAACACGCCCGCGCCGCGCTTGATCGTCAGCTGCGACGACTGCGACTTCTCGTCGAAGTTGTGCGTCGCCGCGTAGCGACCGTCGGTGGCGTAGTACGAGACGACGTACGTCTTACCGGCCTCGAGGGTCACGGGCCGGTCGAACTCGGCTGTCTGCCAGCCAGAGTCGGTCTCGTCGTCGAATGTGGTCGTCGCGAGCACCCGGCCGCGTTCGCTCCACAGGGTTCCCGTGTGGGGGCCGACGGCGCGGTCACCCTTCCAGAAGCGCATCGCGGTGGCGTTGCCATCGGCGCGCACGCTGAAGCGGGTGCCGACCTCGACACCGGTGTCATCCGAATGCTCGACGAGGCTTCGTGGTGCCTTGTCGCCGAGGATCGTGTTGGCGGATGCCGCAACGGGGGCCACGCCCCATGGGGCTGTCACGAAGAGGGAGACGAGCAGCGCGAGAGCTGCCACTGCCGCCCCGAGGGCGAGTTTCACTCTCTTCGGGCTCGCCAATAGGGGAATCATCTTAAAATGAGGGGAAATCAAAATACATCCTAGCTCGTCTTGTGTGTCGAGTCGTCGCCCGCGTCGCAGTTAGGCAGAGCGGGTGAGGTTGTACCCCCATCGGGAGAGGCTTGCCCCCATTCGAGGGGCAACATGACCTGTCAATTAGAACCGACGTATGCCCCCGGGTCAAGCTGACGACACGCCTCACCTCGCCGTTCGGTCGGATGGTCGAGCCTCTCGCACCGTCGCGCCGCCTGCCACGAGCAGGTTCGTGAGCAAGGCGACCGAGCTGGGTCGCGGCGTGATGCGGCCGGCAAGCACACCGTCGATCCAGTCCTGCTCGACATAGCCGGGAAGGCGCGCGGAGGAGAGAAGCGCGGGGTTCTCACGCCAGTGCTCGACCACGCGCCCGGCAAGTTCTAAACCCCCGGCCGGAGGCCGATTCCTGTTCCGGATGCGCTGGGTCGCCTTGCGAGACAGGCGCAGCGCCGCACCCACCGTGCCGGTCACCGAGCGCCACGGGGTGGGGTGGGCCATGGCGATCGGGGCGGGCCGACCTTCGAGGGGAATCCGGGCCAGTTCGGGGTCGAGTTCGAGCTGCAGTCGGGCGAGAAAAAGAGAGTGGGCTTTGTCCCCCGGTGACAGCCGAGAGGCGAGACTGAGAAAGTGCTGGCAAAGCATCGGATTCACGACGACGCGGTCGTGGCCGACGGCCGTGTCGGTGGCTCCCGCCCAGCGTTGCATCCGGTGCCGCAGGTAGAGATCGTCGGTCGCGCGGAACCACTCCTCGCTCGCCGCCGCCATGACGGAGGCGAGTTCGTCGTCGGCGACGCTGCGGGCCCAGCCGGCGAACTCGCTGCCGAGGAGGCCCGGCTCGACCGACTCGTTCGCGAACATGCGCCAGGACGCGAGTTGTTCTGAGTCGATCCGCGTGAACGGGCGGTCGCGCACCGCCCCCAGATAGTAGAAGCCGCGGGCGACCTCGCCGCCGAGGCCCGAGATCCGCACCCCCTGCTCGAAGTTGCGCTCGGCGACGGAGAGAGCAGCAAGCGCGACCGGGTCGGCCATTCCGTCGAGCCGCACCGCAGCATCCGCCACCAGGCCCCACGCATCCGCGGGGCTCACCGCATCGAGCGCAGCGAAGTCGTGCGCCTCGTGCCGCAGACCGTAGCGCGCCGCGAGGTCTCGGGCGACGCGCACATCGCCGCTGCCGGGGCCTCCCAGGGTCATCGCCCGCAGCCCGCGCCGACGGGAGGCGGGGATGGCGCTGAGCAGGATGCGGGAGTCCTGGCCGCCGGTGAGCTGCAGAACGGCATCCGGATGATCGTCGAGGAGCGCTTCGAGGGAGGCACGCAGCAGCGCAGCAGCGCTCGCCACGGCGTCGTCGAGCGACACCCGCTCGTCCGCCTCAGCGGGGGCCGGGTCGATGCGCAGCCCCTGCGCATCGATGCGGGCGACGGCGCCCTCGGCGAGCTTCTCGATGCCGCGGAACAGTGTGCGCCGTCCCAGCTGCCAGCCGAGCAGCGACTGCACGGCCACCGCGGTGTCATCGAGCTCGGCGGCGCGCGCCCGGCCCGCGAGCAGCGCCGAGGTCGACAGCACAGGTGTGCCCGAGGCATCCGGTGCGCTGTGAAAGAGCTGCCGGAACCCCATCGAATCGGCGACCATCGTCACACCCCGCTCGTCGCCCGCGACGGCGGCGAACGGCGGGAGCAGGCGCGTCAGGGCTGCCGGGTCGTCACGCATCGCGTCCACGATCTCGGCGGGTGCAACCGCGCCGCGATCAGAGCGGATCACGCGCGACAGGGCGAACGCCGGGGCGGGGCCCAGCGAATCCAGCCCCCACGAGGCCAGACTCACGGGCCCGCAGCTCGCCATGGAGACGGCAGGATGCTCGAGGAGCGCGCTGATGCGCCCGGCGTCGTCGCTGCCGTGCGCGATGAAACCGGGCAGGGTCCCGAGCGGGCCGCGCATGTCAGGCAGCGGCGAGCTTGGCATCGACGAATCCGGTGAGCGTGCCCACCGTCTCGAAGATCTCGGCGCCGAACTCGTCGTCGTCGACTGTGATGTCGAAGCGGTCCTCGATCGACGTCACCAACTGCACGACGCCGAAGGAGTCGAGCTCCGGCAGCGAGCCGAACAGCGCGGTGTCCTCCTTCAGCTCGTCGGGGCTCTGGCTGAGTTCGAGTGACTCGATCAGCACGCCGCGCACGGCGTCGAGGGTTGTTGTCATGACTGCTCCTTGTGGTCGAGACGTGGCTGGTCAAAATGTGGCTGGGCGGATGCGTTGGGGCCTCTCACACGATGACCTCCGCCGGTGCGGGGTGGCCGAGGAACGCCGTCGGGCTCGCGGTGAGGCCGTAGGCCCCGGCCTGGAAGATGACCACGAGGTCGCCGATCTCCGCCTCGGGCAGCTCGACGTGGTCGCCGAGCAGGTCGAGCGGGGTGCACAGGCAGCCGACGACGGTGGCGCGTTCGGTGAGCGGGCGTCCGACGTGGTTGCCCAGCACGAGCGGGTGGTTGCGGCGGATGGCCTGGCCGAAGTTGCCGGAGGCGGCGAGCTGGTGGTGCATGCCGCCGTCCACCACCAGGAAGGTCGTGCCCCGCGAATCCTTGCGGTCGAGCACCCGCGTGACGTAGACGCCGCATTCCCCGACCAGATATCTGCCGAGCTCGATGACCGGCGTGGCCTCGGGCATCCGCTCGGCCACCGGCCCGTCGACGAGGTCGTGCAGGTTGTCGGCGACGAGTTGCAGTTCGAGCGGCTGGTCCTTCTCCACGTACGGGATGCCGAATCCGCCGCCCAGGTTGAGGTAGCGCACCGGGGTGGCCAGGTGTTCGGCGAGGCTGCTGACGAGGTCGACCGTGCGCCGCTGCGCCTCCGCGATGACGGCCGCGGCGAGATTCTGCGAGCCGGCGAAGACATGGAAGCCGAGCACGTTCACGCCGGCGGCCGCATAGTCGCGCAGCACCGCAGGCACCTGTTCTGCGTCGATGCCGAACTGCTGCGGCCCGCCGCCCATCCGCATCCCGGAGCCCTTCACCGCGAAGTCGGGGTTCACCCGGATGGCGACATTCGGTGTGAGCCCGAGTTCGTCGCCGGCGGCGATCACGCGATCGAATTCGGTGCGCGATTCGAGCTCGACGATGATTCCGGATGCGACGGCCTGCCGGATCTCGGCGGGCGACTTGCCGGGGCCGGCGAAGCTGATCCGCTCGCTGCGCATGGTCGTGTCGAGCGCGGCCTGCAGCTCGAGCCCGGATGCGACGTCGATGCGGTCGACCCTGTTCGCCAGATGCTGCACGATGGCCGGCATGGGGTTCGCCTTCATCGCGTAGCTGAGCTCGAGGCGTTCGGGGAACGCTGCGCGCAGTTCGTCGATGCGCCGGTCGAGCAGCCCGCGGTCGTAGGCGAAGAACGGTGTCGAGCCGACACGGGCGGCAAGCCGGCTGAGGGGCATCCCGCCGACCCTGAGCTCTCCGTCGGCCGTGCCGAATGCGGCGGCGTGATCGTGCGGCTTCATGCCACGACCTCCTCGGCGAGAAGGGTGCGATCGTATTTGCCGTTCGGCGAGCGGAGCAGCTCCTCGCGCAGCTCGATGCGCGAGGGCACCATGTAGAGCGGCAGGAGCTTCTTGAGGGCCGCGGTGAGCGCGACGACGTCGAGACCGGTTGCCGTCGGCGTGGCCACGAGAACGATCCTCTGCCCGAGTGCCGGGTCGTCGACGCCGAGGGCGACCGCGTCGCGCACGAGGCCCGTGCTGTAGGCGGCCTCCTCGATCTCGTCGGGGCTCACCCGGTAGCCGGATGTCTTGATCATGTGATCCTTCCGGCCCACGAAATACAGAAAGCCGTCCGCATCGGCCACGACCGTGTCGCCCGACCACACCGCGGTCTCGGGGGCGCGCCACTGCGGGTGCCGCACGAGGCGGTATCTCTCCGCGGTGCGCACGGGGTCGTTCCAGTAGCCGAGCGTGACGAGCGCCCCGCGGTGCACGAGCTCGCCCTCCTCGCCGGGTGCACACGGGGTGCCGTCGGGGCGCAGCACGAGCACCTCGGCGTTCGGGATGGCCCGCCCGATCGAATCGGGTCGACGGTCGACCTCCGCGGGGTCGAGATAGGTGGAGCGGAACGCCTCCGTGAGGCCGTACATGAGGTACGGCTCGGCGGTCGTGAACACCCCGCGCAGCCGATCGAGTGTGGCCCGGGGCATCCGCCCGCCCGTGTTCGCCCAGTAGCGCAGCCTCTGCGCGGTCTCCTCCGGCCAGTCCAGGTCGGCGAGCTGCAGCCACAGCGGCGGAACGCAGGTCAGCCCTGTGACGCCGTACTGCTCGCACAGCCGCGGCACCTCACGCGGCAGCAGGTAGTTCATGAGCACGCAGTGCGCGCCGACGGAGAACGCCGTCGTCACCTGGCTGAGGCCCGCGTCGAAGCTGAGGGGGAGCACGCTCAGGATGACGTCGTCGCTCGTGTGCCCAGATAGCTGCTCACGCTCTCTGCGCCGACGATCAGGTTGCGGTGGCTGACGACGACGCCCTTGGGGCTGCCCGTGCTGCCCGAGGTGTACAGGATGGCCGCCGGGTCTACGTCGATCGCGGAGGAGGACGCCGGCTCGCCTGCCGCGAGCTGGCCGTGCTCCCAGCGGTGGAGCAACAAGGACGCTGCGCCGTCTGCTGCCATGTCACCCGATGCCGTGCGGTCGGATGCTGCCCCGTCACCGACGACGATGACCTGCGTGATGCGCGTGGCCGGCAGAATGGCCGCGAGCTGCGGCAGCCGCTCGGCCGAGGTCACGAGCACCTCCGCCCCGCTGTCGCTGAGGATGTGCCACACCTGGGTCGGCTTGAGCACGGGGTTGACGGGCACGAACACGCCCCCGGCGGCGGAGACGGCGAAGATCGACACGACCGTCTCAATGCGCTTCTCGAGGTAGATCGCCACCCGGTCGCCGCGCTGCAGGCCCACCGTGAGCAGCTGCGCTGCGGCCGTGCGCGACATCCGCCAGACCTCCTCGTAGTCGACGGTCGTGCCGCGGTAGCTCAGCGCGGGCGCGGCAGGAGTCGCCGCGGCCGCCTGTGCGAGTAGGTCGTGGAGGTGCGTTCTGATCGCCGTCACCGTGCGCCCCGCTCTGCGTCTGCGCCGCGCTCGACGAGATAGCGCTCGAACCCGGTCTCGTCGTCGAGGTCGACGTAGCGCCGCCCCTGCGGATCGGTGTCGGATGCGTCATCCGCTTCGGTCACGGGCGTGACCTCGAGCGGTGCGAAGCCGGTCAGCCGGTCGAAGACGGAGACGTAGGCAGTGGCCTGCGGCCGCCAGTCCAGGAGTGTGGAGACGCGGGCCCGGGCCGCCCGGCCGAGCCGCGCGCGAAGCGAGGGGTCGTCGATGAGCGCCTCGACCGCATCCGCGAACGCCGCCACATCGCCGGAGGGCACATAGAGGAGGGTGTCGCCGCCCGAGACGCGGGTCTCGGTGAGGTCGAACGACACGGCGGGCAGCCCGTAGGCCATGTACTCCATGGTCTTGTTCATCGTCGACAGCTCGTTGAGCGGGGTCTTCAGATCGGGGCAGAGGCCGATGTCGGCGCGGCTGAGATGCTCCGCGATCTCGGCCCGGTCGACCCGACCGGTGAAGCTCACATGGTCGTCGAGCCCCAACGCCGTCGACTGGGCCTTCAGCTCCTCGAGGCAGTCGCCGAATCCGAGCAGTGTGGGCCGTCACGGTGCTGCGGCCGCGACGGTGCACGAGCTCGTCGACGACGAGCAGCACCTGGTCGACGCCGTCCTGCGGCCCCATGATTCCGAGATAGACGAGGTTGATCTCGCCGGCAGGGCGGGGGTGGTCCGGATGGATGGGGCGCATCTGCCGGGTGTCTGGCCCGCTGCGAACGACGGTCACCTTGCTGGGCATGCGGCCTCCTCGCCGGATGGCGACCGCCTTGTACGACTCGTTGGTCGAGATCACGTGCTGCGCGGCGCGGAAGGTGCGGCGCTCGAGCCAGAGCAGGCCGCGGTGTTCAAGCGCCTTCAGGCCGCCGCGCGGCTCACCGAAGCGCGACACGAACAGTTCGGGGTTGAGGTCGTGGTGGTCGAACACGAAGTCGACGCCGAAGGGGCGCAACAGCAGCGCGAGCAGCCAGTAGGTGTCCGGCGGGTTGCAGGCCTGGATCACATCGAAGCGCTGCATCCGGCGTACTTTCAGCGAAAGCCAGGCGGTGCGCACCCAGCTGTACGCGAACTCCCACACGAAGCCGAGGAGCCCCTTCGCCTCGGGCGCGGGGGCGTACTTGTGGATGCTGACGCCGTCGAGCAGCTGATGTGCGGGGTCGCCGGGCCCCTTCGGGCAGATCACGCTGACGCTGTAGCCGCGGGCCACGAGGGCCTGGGCACTCCAGCCAGACCCGGCGGTCGAGCGGTACCGGCAGATTCTGCACGATGATCAGCACATGCGGCGGGGTCGCGGCGCGGGAGGTCATGAGGGCTCCTCAGCTCGGAACCGGCCGGGGCCGGCATCGATGGGACGGATGCTGCTGGTGTGGATGCTGATGAGGCGGATGCCGCAGGTCGGATGCTGCTATGTCGGGATGCTAGCCGGGCCGGATTTCTGTCCGCCGAGCTTCGCCGGGAGGCGGGGCAGATACGCGCGCAAGCTCTGAGACGAGCTGGCGGGCGAGCAGGCGCACGATGACGAGATAGGCGAGCAGCACGGCGACGCCGATGAGCAGGATGCGCACGAGGGGGGCGAGGCGCCGTCGGTCAGTGCGAGCACCAGCCATCCGGCCCCCGCCCCCGCAGATGGTTGCGGCAGGCGAGGAAGCCGAAAGGCCCGGCGAGGGTTCTCGGCGACGTCGCAGGAGCCGGGCGACGAGGAACCAGCGGCTCACGGTGGCGAGCACGGCAACGGCGAGGAAGCCGTAGGCGGCGGCCTCGAGCACCCCACTGCGCGGTCAGCGCGGTGGCCGCGACGGTGCAGGCGTCGATGAACAGCGCGTAGAGGAACCACCGGCCCGGCCTGCGAGGCAGTTAGAAGAGACGTGGTCGAGGGTCGCCCCGACGACCAGCAGACCGGCGAGGGCGAGCACTTGGGCGACGCGCGCGCTCTGCTCCCAGCCGTTCGCCGAAGACGATGGGGATCAACAGCGGTTGCCGCCACCGCGAGAAGAGTCAGGGGCGGGGACATGACCGCGTACGTCATCCCGGAGCGCTTTGCGGTAGGCGCTGCGCAGCGCTCGGAGGAGCCCGGATCTTCGCGAACGCGACCGTGGAGACCGGAACGAGCGCCGCCCCCGTGAGGTCTTGCACGATCTGCACGAGCCTCTGCGCGATGTTCAGATAGCCGAGCGCCGCCATGCCGAGCACGGTCGAGATGATGGCCGCCTCGGCCCAGGCGCGGAACATGGCCACGAACTCGACGCCGAGCACCTGGCTGCCGAAGCGCGCCATGACACGGAACTCGGCGTAGGAGAATGCGAAGGCCGGCCGCCAGCGGGCGCCACCCAGGCGAGCACGGCGGTCAGGAACAGCTGAGACCAGGATCTGCCCGACCAGCGCCCCACAGCCGAGACCGCCTCGAGCGTCATCCCACCGCCACGACCTGCGCGACCACGGCGGCCACACTGCCCTGCGCGGCGATCGCCCGGAACCGCATCCCGCGCCGCAGAAGTGCCATGGGAACGGATGCCGTCGCCGTGAACACGACGGCGAGCGAGAGCACCTGCATCACGGGCACGATCTGTTCCGAGCGGAACACCAGCCCGACGAGGGGAGCGCACAGGATGAGCGCCCCGGCCAGGAGCAGACCGGCGACCGTGGAGAACCAGAACCCGGTGCTCAGCATCCGGCGGTCCGTTGTGTCGGCCTGCACGATGTAGGCGGCGAATCCCAGATCGGCCAGCAGATAGAAGAAGGGGAGCATGGTGGATGCGGCGGCGACGGTGCCGAAGTCCTCCGGGCTGAGAAAGCGGGTGAGCACGGCGATCGTGACGAAGCCCGTGATCCTGATCGCCCATTTCTGCACGATCAGCCACAGCACGCCGGAGGCCGCCTGGCGCCCTATCGAATCCGGCTGCTGCGTGCCTGTCTGTTCTGGCATGTCCCCTCCCCCCTCGTGTTCTCGCGCGTCGTTCCGGTGTGACGGGCGTCAGAGCCCGTACACCTCGTCCTCGATGATCCGCACGATGTCGGCCTGCGCCCGAGCCCATCCGACCCCGCGCACGGACTCGGATGCGGCGCGCGCCGTCTCCGAGATGCGGGGCCTCGTGACGACCTCGCTGAGCGCCGTCGCGAGTCGGGAGGGGGTCGGCGCGGCCCACACGGCGTGCTCGTTCTGCAGCACGAGCTTCGCGTGCGCCTCGTCGTTCATGACGGGGATCGCCCCCGCCGCGAGCATCTCCTCCGGCACGAGCGACACGTTCGTGAATGACAGCACGAGCCCGGCGATGCAGGAGTTGTAGAGCGTGTTGAGCTGCTCGGCGCTGAGCCTGCCGTGCTGCGTCGTCGGGAACGGCAGGCCCGCGATCCGTGAGCCGTAGAAGTGGATCTCCTGCTCCGGGTGCAGCTCGTGAAACCGCTGCAGGGCGAGGCGCGCCAGCCAGTACCCGCGGCGCGGAAAATCGGGGCGCGCGAAGAAGACGACGCCGGAGCGTTCGCGCTCCGGCAGCAGCCGGTACACCGTGGTGTCGCATCCGAATTCGGTCACATCGGGCTCGACGCCGATCTCGCTGCGCAGCAGCCCGGCGATCATCTCACCCAGCGCGATGCAGCGGAAGCCGAAACGGTACGAGTCCTCCGCCAATGCATACATGGCGCCGCGCGCATAGAAGAACGGTTCGTAGTCCTGGATGAAATAGAGCCGCCGCATGGGCGAGAAACCGCGGCGGGCCAGCACATGGGCGCTCTCCCACGACGAGGCGACACACGCGTCGACACCATCGATGCCGTCGACGGCGTTGCGAACCTCGGCACGCAGATCGGGCCACCATTCGCGGATGACCCGCTCCTGAGCCCGGATGTCGCCGGCATAGCGGTCATACAGGAACAGCACGCAACGGTGGCCGGCCTCCTCGGCGGCCCTGACCATCCGGAACAGCGTCGTGTGCCCTCCGGAGCCGGCGCTCGGCGGCGTCATGATCAGCCGATCGTCAGCGCCTCGCCGCGCGCGGGTCGAACCGTCGGTACGGCGAGCTCGAGCTGGGTGGAGTCGGCGACGTCGTCGTCGAGCAGTGGCTCGGCGAGGGTCGCCGCGC
>NZ_VFOM01000006.1 GCF_006716125.1 Homoserinimonas aerilata
AGAGTTGTCGCTGACGGCGCGGGCGATGCCGAAATCCATCACCTTGACCTGGCCATTCTGAGTGACCATGACATTGCCGGGCTTGATGTCGCGGTGCACGAGCAGCGCACGGTGGCTGTACTCGAGCGCCGTGAGCATACCGTCGGCGATGCGAACGGCCTCCTGCGGGGAGAGCGGGCCGTCGGCGATGATGTCCTTGAGCAGGCGCCCGTCGACGTACTCCATGACGATGAACGGCAGTTGCGTCTCGATGCCGTTGGCGTCGGTGACGGTCTCCTCGCCGGCGTCGTAGACGCGAACGATCGTCGGATGCGCCATACGGGCGGCCTTCTGGGCCTCCTCGCGGAACAGCAGCCTGAAGTTCGGGTCGATCGCAAGGGAGGGCTTCAGCAGCTTGATGGCGACGCGGCGCCCGAGGCGCGCATCCGTGCCCTCATGGACATCCGCCATGCCGCCGCGGCCGATGAGCTTGCCGACCTGATACCTACCAGCCAGGAGGCGAGCATCTTCAGTCACAGTTCATCTCCCGGATTAGGCCAACGAATAGCCAGTGTAATCGGTGTCTGCTGTACAGCCATATCGCCCTGCCGCCGTGAGACCAGCAGAGATGTCTACCGGATGCGTCACGCCGACGGTGCGGCCCCGCCCCCGCCATTGCCGTTGCCGTTTCCCGGGTCCGTGCTCGGCGGAGGAGACACAGGAGGTGTGACCGTGATCGTGACGGTGTCGGATGGCGGTGACTGGATGCCCGAGCACTCGGCCAGATAGCTGACGGTCACCGAGGTCACGCCGTCGTCGACGACGATCTCGGCGCTGTGCTGACCCTTGCCCAGCGGGTTTCCGGCGGTTGTGGTGGCCCCCGTCAACGAAAGCCGGTAGGCGGTGTGGTTGGTGCCCGGGGCGCAGCCCGTGTACGTCGGCCACGTGATCGTGACGGTGTCGCCCGGCTCCGCAGTCGACGACGAAGCGCTCGGCGCGGCCGGCTTCGCCGGGTCGGGGATCGGCGCGTAGATCGTCGCCGTGACCACACTGCCCGGGTCGAGACGGCCGGTCGGGTTGATCTTGTAGACCTTGCCGACACTGTCGGGGTCTGGCGCGGTGTTGCCCTCCACGACCTCGGCACGCAGATCGAGCAGGCCGAGCGCGTTGCGCACTTCCATCTCAGTCATGCCGAGATAGTCATCCTGCACGACCGCGACTTTGTTGTCGGCGCTCGGCGTCGTGCTCGGCTTCTGGCTCTGAGTCTGCGACGGCGGCGCAGAACTCTGCGACGGCTCGTCGCCCGGCGCGAACACGAGCGCCAGGATCACACCGATGAGGGCAACCAGCAGGATGCCGACGAGCGCGATGAGCGGCCACGTCCACGGATTGCGCGACTTGACCTCATCCGGCCCGTCCATCGCGGACATCGGCTGCGTCGCCGACAGGCCACCCGCAGCACCCAGACCACCGGCCGCGGACGGCAGAACGCGGGTGGCCGCACTCGTGTCGACGCCCGGCGTGATCAGGGTCGTGAACGCCTCGGCGCCTGCGACACCGGGAACGGCGGCCGTCGCACCCGCGACATCACCGCGACGCAGCGCCTGCGCGGCACGCGCGAGATGCGCCGACGAGGAGGGACGCTCGGCAGGGCTCTTCGCAATGCACGAGTAGACGAGATTGCGCACAGGCTCCGACACGGTCGCCGGAAGATCCGGCGGCTGCTCGTTGATCTGCGCCATCGCGATCGCCACCTGCGACTCACCCGTGAACGGGCGCCGCCCGGCGAGGGCCTCATAGGCGACGATGCCCAGCGAGTAGATGTCGGTGGTCGGGGAGGCCGGATGTCCGCTCGCCTGCTCAGGAGACAGATACTGCACCGTGCCCATCACCTGACCGGTCGCCGTCAGCGGAACCTGGTCGGCGATGCGGGCGATACCGAAGTCGGTGATCTTGACCCGGCCATCCGGAGTGATCAGGAGATTGCCGGGCTTGATGTCACGGTGCACGAGACCTGCGGCGTGAGCGGCGTGCAGCGCCGAAGCGGTCTGCGCGACGATGTCGAGCACGCGGTCGGTGGATAGGATCCGCTCGCGCTCCAGGATCGTGGAGAGCGCCTCACCGGGCACGAGCTCCATCACAAGGTAGGCGCTGCCATCCTCCTCGCCGTAGTCGAAGACGTTGGCGATGCCCTCATGGTTGACGAGCGCGGCATGGCGCGCCTCCGCGCGGAACCGCTCGAGGAAGCCCGGATCGCCCAGATACTCATCCTTGAGGATCTTGATGGCGACAGTGCGCCCGATGACGAGGTCAGTCGCCTGCCAGACCTCGCCCATGCCACCGATCGCCACCCGGCTCGACAGCTGGTAACGTCCACCGAAAGTGAGGCCACTTGTGGGTCTCATTTGCTCAGCACCGCCTCAAATACCTTCTTGGCGATCGGCGCGGCGACCTGGTTACCGAAACCGGAACCATTCTCGACGACGACTGCGATCGCGATCTGTGGATCGTTCGCGGGCGCGAAGCCAGTGAACCAGAGAGTGTTGGAAACACCTTCCGAATTCTGTGCTGTACCGGTCTTGCCGCCCACGTCGACTCCGTTCATTCTTGCACCACTCGCCGCACCATTGGCGACGTTGTTCACCATGAGTCCCGACATCGTCGCCGCCGTTGCGGAGGTGATCGGCTGGCTGAACACGGTCGGCTCCAGCGAGCTGATCACAGTGAGATCCGGGGCGATGATGCTGTCGACAAGCGTCGGCTGCATGAGAGCGCCGCCATTGGCGATCGCCGCCGTCGTCATCGCGATCTGCAGTGGCGTGACACGCACATCCTGCTGCCCGAAGGAGGAGAGCATCAGCTGCGGCGCATTCATCTCCGCCGGGAAGACACTCGGCGTCGCCGACATCGGCACATCGACCTTCTCGCCGTAACCGAACGCCTTCGCATACTCGGCGAGAGTGTCATGCCCCACTGCCGTGCCCAACTCGGCGAAAGGGATATTGCATGACAGGCGCAGGGCATCCGCAACACTCACCGTCTCACCGCCACCGCAGTTGCCGCCCTCGGCGTTCGTGATCACCGTGGAACTCAACGGCAGCTGAAGGGTGGGCGGGTTCGGCAGCTGACTCTCGGGCTCGAACTGACCGCTGTCGAGAGCCGCGGATGCCACAAGCAGCTTGAACACGGAACCCGGGTGATAGAGATTGCCCGAGATCGTGCGGTTGAACAGCGGGTTATCCGGAGCTGCGAGCAGCTGGTTGTACGCCGAGATCACCGCAGCCGTGTCGTGGCTGGCCAGAAGGTTCGGGTCGTACGACGGCTTCGAGACCATCGCCAGGATCGCACCCGTCTTGGGGTCGATCGCGATGACGGCACCGCGGTAATCGCCCAGCGCATCCGATGCCGCCTGCTGGATGGCGCTGTCGATGGTCAGCTCGACAGCGGCACCCTTCGGCGTCTGGCCCGTGAAGATCGCCGACACCTGATCGAGGAACTGCTCATTCGCCGTGCCCGAAAGGTAATCGTTGAGCGAACCCTCCACGCCGGTGTTGCCCTGATTGAGCGTGAAATAGCCGGTCACCGGCGCATACAGGGCAGGGTTCGCGTAGGAGCGCTGGAACTTGAAGTCATCATCGACAGGGGTCGACTGCGCAATGGGCGTGCCATCGACCAGCAGCGGCCCGCGCTCGGCGGAGAAGCTCGCAAACAGCGTGCGCACATTGCGAGGATCCGCCCGCAGATTGTCAGCCTGGAAGACGGTGATGACCGTGCCGGAACAGAACAGCGCCACGAACATGATCAGGACGACAGCACTCACCCGCTTGAGCTGCTTGTTCATGGGCCCACCACCAGCCTCGGTTGGCTGCGAATCGTGTCAGAGAGTCGCAACAGGAGCGCCGCGATGATCCAGTTCGCCACAAGCGAGGAACCACCCGCCGCCAGAAACGGCGTCGTCAGCCCCGTCAACGGGATCACGCGCGTGACGCCGCCGACAACAATGAAGACCTGAAGGGCCACCACGAAGCTGAGGCCGACGCCCAGAAGGCGACCGAAATCATCCTGCCCGGAGAAACCGATGCGGAAACCGCGCGAGACGAACAGCAGATAGAGGGCCAGGATCGCGAACAGGCCCGCCAGACCCAGCTCCTCGCCGAGAGCCGCGATGATGTAGTCGCTCTGCGAAAGCGGAACACGATCGGGGCTGCCGCCACCGAGACCCGTTCCGACGAGGCCGCCGTCAGCCAGACCGAACAGCCCCTGCACCAGCTGATAGCTGCCGCCGCCCGCATCGTAGACATCCTGATTGAACGGATCCAGCCAACCCTCGAAGCGGCCAGCGACATACCCGAGAGTCTGGCTGGCGACAAGCGCCCCGCCCAGGAACAACGCCAGACCCAGGATGACCCAACTCGCCCGCCCCGTCGCCACATAGATCATCACCAGGAACAGACCGAAATACAGCAGCGAGGTGCCGAGGTCGCGCTGGAAGATCAGCACCGCCATCGCCGCAGCCCAGATCACCAGGATCGGACCGAGATCTCTGGCACGCGGGAAGCGCATCCCCAGAAACCTTCTGCCCACCATCGACAGGCTGTCGCGGCTCTCCACGAGATAGCCGGCGAAGAACACGGCGAGGGCGATCTTGGCGAGCTCACCCGGCTGGAACGAGAAGCCGCCGATCTTGATCCACAGCTGCGCGCCGAACTCGGCATGGCCGATGACCGGCAGCATCGGCAGCAGAAGCAGCACGATGCCCGTGAACATGGCGATGTAGCGGTAGCGCTGCAGAACGCGGTGATTGCGGATGACCAGAATCACAGCCAGAGCGATGGCGATCGCCAGGCCCGTCCAGGCGATCTGGCGCACGCCCGCAGCATCCCAGCCCGCATCCCCGTTCGCGATGTCGATGCGGTAGATCTCGGCGATACCGAGGCCGTTGAGCACCGTGATCACCGGAAGGATGAGCGGATCGGCCTGCGGCGCCACGAAACGCAACGCCACATGCATCCCGAGCACCAGAATCGCCAGCAGGCCGCCCAGGATGATGACACTCTGGTCGATCTCGCC
Organism: Homoserinimonas aerilata; assembly: GCF_006716125.1. Classification (NCBI taxonomy): domain Bacteria; kingdom Bacillati; phylum Actinomycetota; class Actinomycetes; order Micrococcales; family Microbacteriaceae; genus Homoserinimonas; species Homoserinimonas aerilata. The sequence continues at coordinate 5,050 of NZ_VFOM01000006.1, forward strand.
CGTCGCGCCCAACTGCACGAGCGCCATCGCGGCGCCGTTGATGCCGCACGCGACCAGGAGCAGCAGAAGCTCCACATTGCGCATCCGCGCGGGGGCGCGCTTCACCCGGATGGGGCCCGTGGGGGTGGTGTCTCCGGCCGTGCCCGTGGGCAGCGCGCCGGTCGCCGTCTGATCCGTAGCCGCCATGTCAGCCGGTACCGCCATCAAGACGCGTGATGATGCTGCGGGCGTCATCCAGATCGTCGGCGTTGATCGTGTCGACCACCCTCTGCTGTTCGAACATCGACAGCGAGTCCACCCGAATGCTCGTCTCCTCGAACACCTCATGCAGCGAGAGCGGGCCGATGCTCTGCTGCACACCCTTGTAGATGGCGACCGTGCTGCCGTTCGCGCCCACGTAGTAGCGGGTCTGGGTCCAGCGGTAGCCGACGACGAGAGCGGCGACGATGAGCGCAGCGATGAGGCCCACCGCGAGCAGCCAGGCGACCCTGCGGCGGGTGGCGCGGCGCTTGTCCTCCTGGATGAGCTCGCGCAGATACTCGTCGGATTCCGGCTCGAAATGGCTGTCCTCGTGCTGCGCGGCCTTCAACGGATGCAGCAGAAGCGTCGGCAGGCGAAGCGGCTTGTGCTCGGCGGTCGACTCGAAGGTGAGCGGCATCGCCGCAGAACCGACCGTCACCGGCGGGCTGGACGCCGAATCAGCCGTCGTGTCGACATCGACGATCACGATCGTCACATTGTCGGGAGCGCCCTGGTCGAGAGCCTCCCGCACCAGACGGTCCGCGGCATCCTTCGGCGACGGAACCGAGCGGAGCGCCGCCTCGATCTTGTCGTCGGAGACATAACTGCTGAGACCGTCGGAGCACAGCATCCACCGGTCGCCCGGCTCCGTCTCGACCACGGCAGTGTCGATCTCCGGGTTCGCATCGACATCGCCGAGCACGCGCATGAGAACGGAGCGACGCGGATGCACGGCCGCCTCCTCCTGCGTGATGCGGCCCGAATCGACCAGACGCTGCACGAAGGTGTGATCGACCGTGACCTGCTCGAGCGTGCCCCCGCGATACAGGTAGAGGCGGGAATCGCCGATATGCGCGATCGCGACATGATCGCCGACCCGCAGCAGCGCCGTCGCGGTCGTGCCCATGCCGGTGAGCTCCGGGTGGTCGAACACCGTCTCGGCGAGCAGGCCATTGGCCGACAGAAGCGCCGACTGCAGCGCGAACTCCGCATCATGGGCCGAAGCGAAAGGGCGATCGGCCTCGATGATGCGCTTCAACGCGATCGCGGAGGCGACATCGCCGCCCGCATGACCACCCATGCCGTCGGCGACGACGAAGAGCTGCCTGCCCGCATAACCAGAGTCCTGGTTGTTCGAGCGGATGCGCCCGACATGGGAGACGGCCGCACTCTTGATGGTTGTCGCCATGCCGCTACCGTCGCAGCTCGAAGCTGGTCGTGCCGATCTTCACCGGCGTGTTCAAGGGGATGGGGGTCGGGGCGGCCACACGGCGGCCATCAAGGAACGTGCCATTCGTGGAATCGAGATCCTGGATGACCCACTCATCGCCCCACAGCACCAGACGGGCGTGATGGGTGGAGGTGTAGTCGTCACGGATGACGAGGCCGCTCTCGCTGGACCTGCCGATCGTCAGCGGCTCGGAATGCAACTCCAACTCGAGGCCGGCCTTCGCACCCGACGTGATGACAAGCCTGCTGGCCGTGGCGGTCGTCGCAACAGGGCCGGATGCCGCCGACTGCGCCGCCACCGGACGCGGCGCAGAGAGAGGAGCGGTCGCCCCCGCGGCGGGAGCCGGCTCGGGGGTCGACTGCGGGGACACCGGCAGCTTGCGGACGCGATCGCCGAACAGATCCGAACGCAACGCGTAGACGATCGCGAACACGAAAGCCCACAGGAGCAGCAGAAAGCCGAACCTCAGCAGCAGGAGCGTCAACTCATCCATCTACCGGCCACTCCCCGGGTCATCACGTCGCCTCGGCGGAAGATGGGCGTGCTCATCAATGGACGCGGATTGGGCAAGCACCCGAAAGACGATACGGGTTCTGCCGATGTTAATCACGGAATCGGTGGGCAGCGGAGCCTTCGACACCCTCTGCCCGTTCAACTGCGACCCATTCGTGGAACCCAGGTCATTGACCTGCGCACGGCTGCCATCCCACAGAATCTCGACATGCTTGCGCGAGATGCTGCTGTCGTCGACCGTGACATCCGCATCGCTTCCCCGACCGATGACCGTGCGCGAGCGCGTGATCGGATGACGTTTGCCGTCGATGTCGAGAACAGGCGTCCAGGTGACGGCGCCGTTCACACTGTCGGAGTCGACACGCACCATGCCCTCACTCAGGGAGGAGTCATGCTGCAGCTCGATGGAGATGCCGCCCGTGAACTGGTAGCCCTGCGCGGTCGCATGCTGCTGCACCAGAGCAGTCAACTCGTCGACGAGAGCCGGGCCGAGCCCATGCATCCGCTCATAGTCGGCCGCGGAGAGGCGCACTGTGAAACGATTCGGCACAAGAATGCGGTCGCGTGCGACCACAGCCGCCTTCGTGTCGAGCTCACGGCGCAACGCATTCGTGATCTCGATCGGCTGCAGCCCGCTCTTGAAGGTCTTCGCGAAAGCGCCGTTCACTGCCCGCTCAAGACCGCGCTCGAAGCTGTCCAGTAATCCCACGGGTTTCCTTCTCTGTGTCTTCGCCAACGGTCGGGCCGCCGCCGTGGCTATGACGATGTTAGCCGTTGGGCCCGCATGGGAGCCCAAATCGCGGCCCAACCGGCGCAAACTACATCGGACGGATGACCTCGCGGGGCTGTGGTGGTGCGCGCTGCCAGTGGGCTCGCATCCGCTCGCCCGTGGTTATCGCATCGAGCCCGTGCTTATCGCGTCGAGTACGCCGATCGGATGCTCCGCGGGGTCGGGAAGGACCGATTGGCGTACTCGACGCCCACCTCGCCCGGACCCACTCGCGTGAGGTACGCCTATCGGATGCTCGGGGCGGGCAGGATGAGCCGATCGGCGTACTTCACAGCAGCAGGGGAGGGAGAGGGAACATCGACCCAGCCGCGCTGTGATAATCTCCCTTAGTCTGCGCTCACCGATTGACCGGTGGGAGAAGCACGCGCGAGTGGCGAAATTGGCAGACGCGCACGGTTCAGGTCCGTGTGCCCGTGAGGGCATGGGGGTTCAAGTCCCCCCTCGCGCACCACACGAAAGCCCCCGAGAGATCGGGGGCTTTTCGCTTTCCTGCGGCCCGCATCCCCGGCGTGGCTAATAGGTCAAAGAGTGGCTCGACGGCTGTGTTTCGTCGCGACGGCGGTGGAATGTTCCGCAGCCGTCGCGACGAAACACAGCCGTAGCGGGGTGCGGGAGACGTGGGCGCGTAACGCGGGGTCACCCTTGCCCGCTGCGACCCGCCGCGTCATAGCCTGAGTCGCGAACAGCAAGAAGATGCAGGGGAGTGCACATGAAGACCACCGTCGTCGCCGGAAACCCGAAGGCCGGCTCGCGCACCCTGCAGGCGGGCATCCTGCTGGCAGAGGCGCTCGCCGCGAAAACCAACTCCGGCGGGCCGTCAACAGAAGCCGAACCGCTGCAGCTCATCGACGTGATCGAACTCGGGCCCGGCCTGCTCGGATGGGAAGACGCGGCCGTGAAGGATGCCGTGGCCACCGCATCCGACAGCGACCTGCTGATCGTCGCCTCGCCCACCTTCAAAGCCAGCTACACGGGGGTGCTCAAACTGTTCCTCGACCAGTTCGACACCGGAACCGGGCTCGCCGGCGTCACGGCTGTCGCCCTCATGCTCGGCGCAGGGCCCACCCACGCGCTCGCGCCCGAACTGCTGCTCAAACCCGTGCTCGTCGAACTCGGAGCGACCACACCCGCACAAGGGCTGTACCTGAACGAGAAGACCTTCGCCGAGGAGGGTGCGCTCGAACCGTGGCTGGATCGGTGGGCGGATGTGGTGATTGCGTCGGCGGTTGCGGCAGGGGTTGCTCGCGGGTGAGGTTTCGAGACGCTCCTTCGTCGCTCCTCAACCCACCGGGTTTCGAGACGCTCCTTCGTCGCTCCTCAACCCACCGGGTTTCGAGACGGCGCTGGCGCGCCTCCTCAACCAGCCGAAACCTACCGCTGGTAGACATCCGGGATGCCGTCGGCGTTCTCGTCGATGGCCTCCTCCTCCTGGATGCGCCGGTAGTGGCGGTTGCGGATGCGCAGCACGACCGTCGCCAGCACGGCGGCCAGCACTGAGGCACACAGGATGCCCACCTTCGCGTGATCGTTCTCGAGGCCGTGCCCGAAGCTGAGCTCGGCCACCAGCAGTGACACGGTGAAGCCGATGCCGGCGAGCAGCGAGACGCCGAGCAGGTCGATCCAGCGCACATCGTCATCGAGCCGGGCCCGGGTGACCGTCGACAGCAGCCAGGTCGTGCCGAGGATGCCGATCGGTTTGCCCACGACGAGAGCGACGATGATGCCCAGCGTCACCGGATCCGACAGCGCCGACACGAAGCCGTCGACCCCGCCCACGGTCACGCCCGCCGCGAAGAACGCGAAGACCGGAACCGCGAAACCGGCCGACAGCGGGCGGAAGGCGTGCTCGAACTGCTCGGCGAGCCCCGGGCCGTCGGTGTCGCGCTCCGGGCTGTCGCGGTCGGCCCTGCGGTGCAGCACCGGAACGGTGAAGCCGAGCACGACGCCCGCGATCGTCGCATGCACCCCGGATGCGTGCAGCAGCGCCCACGCGATGGCGCCGATGGGCAGCAGGATCAGCCACGGAGCCCACGCATGCGCACCGAAGAAGCGGCGGAAGCGCTGCACCAGCACCGTGTACACGATCACAGGAACCAGCGTGAGCAGCAGCGGAGCCACCTGGATCTCGCTCGTGTAGAAGAAGGCGATGATGACGATCGCGATCAGGTCGTCAACAACGGCCAGCGTCAACAGGAAGATACGCAGCGCACTCGGCAGGTGCGAACCGATCACCGCCAGAACGGCGACGGCGAACGCGATATCGGTCGCCGTCGGCGTCGCCCAGCCGCGCAGCGCCTCCGGGTCGCCCCAGTTGATCGCCGCATAGATGAGGGCGGGCGCGGCGACGCCGCCGAACGCGGCCGCGACCGGCACGATCGCCTTAGACGGCTGGCGCAGGTCACCCGCCACGAACTCCTTCTTCAACTCCAGACCGACCAGGAAGAAGAAGATCGCCAGCAGCCCATCCGCAGCCCAGGTGCCGACGCTCAACTCCAGACCCCACGGGGCAAAACCGAAGGTGAAGTCGCGGGCCGCGAAATAGCTGTCGGCCAGCGGTGAGTTCGCCCAGACGATGGCGACGATCGCGGCGGCGACGAGCAGGCCGCCGCCGACGGTCTCCTTGCGGAGGATCTCGCCGATGCGGAGCGTCTCACCCCAACTCCTGCGGGCAAGAATGCGGGGAGGCTGCTGGGAGGACTTGCTGGTGGTGGGCATCCGGCTCCGTAGCTCAGGATCGAAATCTGGATCGACAAAAAAATGCCGACCAGACTTCCCGGCTCACCTCCGGAAAGCATACGCGCCGCGACGCATCCGGTGTCAACCCCGGTGCCACGCGCAGCGGGACGGAGTGAGAAGCCGGGCCGTGTGAAAGGATCGCGCAGGTGGGAACGGCGAGACTTGGTCTGCTGTCAGGCGGCCGCCGCGGGTGCCGTCGCGCGCATCCGGCCTCGAATGGCGAAGCCGAAGGCGAGCGCGACGAAGAACATGAGCACCCCGTACACGGCGGCGGGGAGGGACATCTCGACGCTGCCGAGCACGCTCTGCGCGATCACGATCGCGAGTGTCGCATTGTGGATGCCGATCTCGAAGCCGCTCGCGACGGACTGGGCGGGGCCCACCTTGAACAGGAGCGGCACGACGTAGCCGATCGTGAGGCTGAGGGCACAGAACAGCACCGTCACGAGGGCGAGGCTGCCGATGTGTTCGGCCAGGATCTCACGGTTCGACACGACGGCGCCGGCAATGACGACGGCCAGGATGATGATGGATGCGATGCGCACCGGCTTGTCCATGGCGTCGGCGAAGGAGGCGCGCCAGCGGCGGACGAGCATTCCGAGCACGACGGGCAGCAGCACGATCGCGAAGACCTCGAGTGTCTTGGAGAACTGCAGCCCGAGGACCTCTCCGCCGGGCGCGAAGAAACCGACCGCCAGGTTCGTGATGAGCGGCAGCGTGATGACGGCGATGACCGAGTTGATGGCGGTGAGACTGATGTTCAGGGCCACATCGCCGCGGAACAGGTGGCTGTAGAGGTTCGCCGTCGTGCCTCCGGGGGAGGCGGCGAGCAGCATCATGCCGACAGCCAGCAGGGGCGGCAGTTGGAACGCGAGCACCAGCCCGAAGCAGAGGGCCGGCAGCAGCAGGAGCTGGCAGACGAGGGCGATGACGACCGCCTTCGGATGCCTGCCGACCCTCGTGAAGTCACCGGGGGTGAGGCTGAGCCCCAGACCGAACATGATGATGCCGAGGGCGACGGGGAGCCCGATGGTCGTCAACGCTGAGTCCATCGCCACAGTGTGGCGGAACTCGCATGGTTCTCGCTACCCGCAGTTCAGGGGGCAGGATGCGTGGCCGCCGCGATGACGGTGTGCAGCGAGTCGCGCAGTGATTCGAGCTCGGAGAGCGGCAGCCCGAGCTCGGCGATGATTCTGCCCGGCACCTCGAGCGCCCGGGTGCGCAGCGCCACGCCGGCCGGGGTGAGTTCGATCGCGAGGGCGCGCTCGTCGTCGGCATTGCGGGCGCGTGTGACGAGACCGGCGGCTTCGAGCCGCTTGAGCAGCGGCGAGAGTGTGGCCGATTCGAGCATGAGGGAACCGCCGAGGTCGGCGAGGGTGCGCGGGCTGCTCTCCCACAGGGCGAGCATGACGAGGTATTGCGGATGCGTGAGGCCGAGCGGTTCGAGCACGGGCCGGTAGAGGGCGATGACGCTGCGGGATGCTGCGGCCAGCGCGTAGCAGACCTGTTGGTCGAGCTGCAGGAGGTCGGCGGTCGGGGAGCTCGTCATGAATCTATTCTATCCCCTAATCAATAGTGTGCTTATAATTAGTACACGAAGGAAAGGCATCATGGGATTCTCTGAGCTGATCGAGCGACTGAACGCACGACTGCGCCCCTACATCGGCTCCGCCCCGCTCGGCCCCTACAACGAGGCGCCGCTGCCCGCCGCCACGACACGGGCCTGCCCGCTGTGCGGCATCGCCATGTCGAAGCACGAGGTCGAACGCCGCGACGGCCGACCCACAAAGGTGCACTGCCCGACCACGCCGGCCGAATAGCGACGACCTCAGCCGAGCAGCAACGGCATGAGCTGCTCGGGGCTGTCGACGACATGCGCCGCGCCCTCCTGCTCCTCAGGTGAGCCGTACCCCCAGGTGACGAAGATCGTCGGGATGCCGTGAGCCGCGGCGCCCTCCACGTCATGCTTGCGGTCACCCACCATGACCGGCCTGCTCAGGTCGGCCCCGATCATCCGGAACCTGTTCAGCGCCTCGGCGATGACATCTTTCTTGGCACTGCGGATCTCATCGATCGATGACCCAGAGAGCACCCTGAAATACTGCGTCAGATTGGCGTGGTCGAGAATCACGGATGCGGGGAACTCCGGCTTCGAGGTCGCCAGCGACAACGGAACACCAGCCTCATGGATCGAGCGCAGCACGTGCGGCACGCCCGAGAACACAGGGCTGCCATTGGCGCCGTTGTCGAGATAGTGACGGCGGTAGATGGCGAGCGCCTGTACTGACTCGACCGGATCCATGCCGGCGAGATCGCGGAACGAGTCGAGGATCGGCGGGCCCACCCAGCGGAGCAGATCCTCCTGTGAGGGAACAGGCCGGCCCAGCTTCTCGAACATGTAGCCGAGCGACGCGGTGATGCCCGGCGCCGAGTCGGCGATCGTGCCGTCGAGGTCGAACAGTATGCAACTCCAGGGAGAACTCATCCCGACCAGCCTAGGCCAGCGCCGCGCGTAGCCGACGGCTCAGAAGAGCCGCAGGTGGCTGTCGTCCATGCCGCGCATGGCGTCATAGTCGAGCACGACGCAGCGGATGCCGCGGTCCTCGGCCAGTGTGCGCGCCTGCGGCTTGATCTCCTGGGCGGCGAAAACCCCGGCGACGGGTGCGAGCAGGGGGTCGCGGTTCATGAGCTCCAGGTAGCGGGTGAGCTGCTCGACACCGTCGATGTCTCCACGTCGCTTGATCTCGACGGCGACGCTGCCGCCCTGAGCATCCGTCGCCAGAATGTCGACAGGCCCGATCGCCGTCATGTACTCGCGGCGCACCAGCCGGTGGCCGTCGCCCAGCGTCTCGATCTGCTCGGCGAGCAGCTTCTGCAGGTGCGCCTCGACGCCGTCCTTCTGCAGGCCGGGATCGACACCGAGCTCGTGGATGCTGTCATGCAGGATCTCGTGGATGGAGATCACCAGCATGTCGGCCGTCTTCGCCTGGGTGACCTTCCAGATCTCGGCGACTCCCGCATCCGCCTGCTCCTGCTCAGGCTCAAGCGTCGACAGGCTGCACGGCGGGCTCATCCAGTTGAGCGGCTTGTAGCTGAGCGAATCGGAGTGCACGAGCACGCTGCCGTCGGCCTTCAGCAGCAACAGCCGCGTGGCGAGAGGCAGATGGGCGCTGAGGCGGCCCGCGTAATCGACGGAGCAGCGGGCAATGACAAGACGCACGGTGTCGAGCGTACCGGGCCGCGCGCCCTGCCTCCGCATGCTGGGCGTGCGGTGGGAAGGTGGCCACGGCGCCGATCGGCGGCGTAGTGTCGGCTGCACATCAGCGAATGACCACTCGACGAGGAGGAATCATGGGAAGCGTAGCCCGCGTCACCACCATCAACGCCCGGTCCGAGGAAAGTTTCGACGCCGCAGTGCGGCTCGGCATGGAGCGCGCCCAGCAGACGCTGCGCGGCGTCTCCGGAGGATGGGTCAAGGAGCAGAAGGTCGAAGCCAGCGACGGCAGGATCACCGCCTGGTCCGTCGTGCTGGAGGTCACCTTCATCCTCGAGGACTGAGCGCCCTCGCCCCTGACCGCCCGCGGGCGTACCCTCAGGCCTTCTTGGGCTCGCGGGCTGCGCCCGAAGCGATCCCGGCGACGATGATGAGCGCGAGAACCGGCAGCAGCGCGTTGAGCAGACCGAAGTGCTCGCCCAGGAAACCGATCATGGGCGGTCCGACGAGGAACGCGACGTAGCCGATCGTGGCCACGGCGCTCACTCGCGCCGTCGCCGTCCTCGGGTCGTCGGCCGCCGCGGACATTCCCGTCGGGAACCCGAGCGCGCTGCCGAGACCCCACAGCACGACACCGACCACGGCGATCCACACGACAGGCGAGTAGATCACCATCAGCAGGCCGACGATCGCGAGCACGGCCGATCCGCGCAACACGGGAACGCGGCCGTAGCGGTCGAGAACAGACACCCCGGCAAGGCGCCCCACCGTCATGGCGGTCACGAAGACGCCGAAGATGACCGCTCCGCTGGGCTTGTCGACGTGGTGGCCCTCGACCATGGTCAGGGCGAGCCAGTCGTTCGCGGAACCCTCAGCGAGCGCCATGCCAAGCACGATCAGGCCGATCGTCAGGGTGCGCGGGTCGGCCCAGATGGACAGCCGTTCGCGCCAGGTGCTGTGCCCGGCATCCGGGTTGGTGTCCTGCTCGATCGCGTTCTCCGACTGCAGGTATCGCACCGCCACCATGCTGGCGACGATGATCGCCGCCGAGACGACGGCGGCCTGCGCGAAGATGGGCACGCCGGCGAGCTCTGCGAGTGCGCCGATGCCCGCACCCAGCATGGTTCCGAAGCTGAAGAAGGCGTGGAACACGGGCATGATCGTGCGGCCGAGCACGCGCTCGTTGACCGCGCCGGAGAGGTTCATGGCCACATCACAGACGGCCATGCCCACACCGAACACGAGCAGTCCCGCGGAGACGATCGCGAAGTTCGGCAGGATGCTCACGCCGAAGCCGGCAAGGATGAGCCCCAGCGGGCCGATCGCGAGGCACCAGGTGATGATCTTTCTGGCACCGAAGCGCGCGATGATGTGACTCGATGCGACCAGGCCGACGATGGAACCCACGGCCAGGCTGAGGATGAGGATGCCCATCTCACCGGTCGAGATGCCGAGAGCAGCCTTGACGGCGGGTGTGCGGGCCATCCAGCTGGCAAGGCCGACGCCGCAGACGCCGAAGATGATGAAGATCGCATTGCGCCAGGCGACCACCTGTGAGCGGTCGAGCCCGCCGGGGTAGACGGGGGGTGTTGTCGCTGGCGACGTCATGGTGCTCCTGAAGGGATGGATGCGGGTGCTCGGGGCGACTCCCCGACGGGGGCGGATCCCAAAGAATATGTGGGTCGAATCGGTTCGATCGAATCGATTCGACTAAACTATCAAGTCATGACCGATGAGGCAAGAAACGAAACGCCCGCGCAGCGCCCCACGCTCGCGGCCGTCGCCGCGCTCGCCGGCGTCTCCCGCTCGACCGCATCCCTCGCCTTCAGCGGCTCAGGGCCCGTCGCCGCGACAACCCGCGAGAAGGTGATGGCCGCCGCCGCGACCCTCGGCTACGGCGGGCCCGACCCCATGGCGCGCTCGCTGCGCCGCGGCCGCTCCGGCATCGTCGGCGTCGTCGTCGAAGACCGCCTGCGCGACGCCTTCCGCGACCCCATGAACATCGCCATGCTCGACGGCCTCGCCGACGAGACCGGCACGATGGGCTCCGCCCTACTCCTCCTCACCGACACGGCGGAGGAGAACGCCCCCATCTCCACGGCGCCCATGGATGCTGTCGTGCTGGTCGGCTGCAGTACGCGACTCGACGCATCCGTCGAAGTCCTGCGGCAACGCGGCATCCCCATCGTCGCCATCGAGGCGGAGCCCATGGCCGGCGTGCTCGACGTGGCCCTCGACAACCAGGAGGCCAGCGCTGCGGGGGCGCGGCACCTGTTCGAGCTGGGGCACCGGGACGTCGCGGTCGTGACCCTGCCGCTCGGCGCGGCCCACGCATCCGGCCCCCTCATGCCCGACTGGGAGGAGCGGGCGACGGCGTTCACCGCCGCCGAGCGACTGCGCGGAGTGCTGAAGGTCTTTGCGTCGATCCGCGGATGGATGGCGCCGGCCAGCTCGACGGCATCCGGATACACGGCCGGGATCGCCCTGCTGACACAGCCCGAGGGCCGACCCACGGCCATCATCGCCCAGAGCGACCTGCTCGCGCTCGGCGTCATCCGCGCGGCCGAAGAGCTAGGGCTGAACGTGCCCGACGATGTGAGCGTGCTCGGCTTCGACGGCATCCGCACGGACGGCTACGGCACCGGCGAACTCACCACGCTCGTGCAGCCGGCCGTCGAGAAGGGTCGCGCCGCCGGTCGCGCCATCGCACGCCTGCTCGCCGGCGAGGAGCCGCCCGCCGTACAGCTGCGCAGCGCCCTGCGCATCGGAGCCACGACGGCCGCCCCGCGCCCGTAGTTTGTCGCGCCGCCGTCTGGCGATCTGATGTGGCGGGGGAGTCCGACACCGAGGTGCGAGGCGTTTTCGGCGGTGCGAGCCTGCCGCCGCGGGCTCGCACCGCCGAAAACGCCTCGGATGCGCGGGCGGAGGTGAGAGTCGACGCGACGGGCGGATGCGAGAGGGCCCGGATGCGAGAGGGCCCGGATGCGCGTGTCACCTCACCGGCACGAGCCCATGCCGCGCGAGGTAGGGGCCGAGCAGCCTCCTGTCGTCGAGGATGCGAGCCGGCGGTCTGGCGAAGTCGGTGACGACCCTGCGCATCCGGTCCTCCCTGTCTTTCTCCCGCAGGAGCAGCTCGTGCGGGGTGAGATCCTGCCGGTAGCGGCGGCCCGCACCATATTTGATCGCGCCGTCGACCTCGACGATGAGCCCCAGGTGGGGCCAGAAGAAGTCCGCGTAGCCGATGAGCCCCTCCTCGTCACGAAATTCGACCTGCAGTTCGGGAGCGGGCAGGCGTAGCGCGGCGCACTGCACCCGGAATCGGGACTCGCGGGGAGAGCCGCTCCGACCGTCGGCGAACTCGATCGCCCGGGATGCGCGCGCCGAGCCCCGGAACGACAGTCGCAGTCGCAGAAGATCGAGAAGTTCCTCCTTCGTCGGTGCCTCGACGCCCTCGCCGTACCTGAAGTCGCCCTTCTCGGGCGGCCGAAGCCCGTCGTCGATCGTGACGACGGCTCGCATGAAGTTGGTACTCGTGGCCATGTCGAGCAGGGTCCTGGTGAGGGACGTGACCGTGACCCCGTCGATCTCGACCGGGTGCGTGTCGAGGCCGAGCCCATGATGGCGGATGCCCACCCGGCTCGTTCCGCCGGGGCTCGGCTGCGTGAGGCGGTGCGCAGTCGACGGCCACGCGCCGAGGATCGGCAGCCGCCAGAGAGCGGCGGCCGATTCGTGGCTGAACTGCGCGCCGAAGGGAGAGACCGCGGCGGCGGCTCGAACGAAGAGGCGGTGGCGGACATCGCCAGCGAGCCGCGCCCACGCAGTGGCGCTGGTGTACACGCCGGGCCGGAGCCTCAGCAGCTCACCGCGCTCGAATCGTGCCCGGAGCTCGCGGTCTGTTCCGAGCATCCGGGCTTCTCTGCTGAGGTAAAGCGGGGCATCCATGCGTGAATGCTCACGGATGCGCCCGGCCAGGACGCAGGGGAGGGTGCGATCAGTGGGATCCGCGCGATATCGCCCCGTGTTGGGGAGTGCTGCTCGACCGCCCGGGGTGCGAGGCACTTTCGGCGGTTCGAGCCCACGACGGCGGGCTCAGACCCCCGAAAACGCCTCAGGTGCGATGGATGCGACAAGTGGGGGAGAGAGACAAGCCGTCGGACGGATGCGAGGGTGTCGGCCCCGCGGTGACTGCCGCGTGGCATCCGAGGCGCTTTCGGCGATTCGAGCCCACCATGGCAGCCTCAGGCCACCGAAAACGCCTCGCAACGGGGGAGGGGCGGCGGCTAGGCCGAGCCCGTCACGATCCAGCGGGTGCCACGCGCCCGCAGCCCCAGGGTCACCGCTCGCGCCCCCATGTAGCCGAAGCCGAAGGCCAGCCACAGCCACGGCAGCGCAGGTTCGGGCCGCGCCGCCGCGACCCACCACAGCAGCGGCAGGTACACGAGCACGTTGATGATGCCGCTCAGCGCGAGATAGCGCGCATCCCCGGCGCCGATCAGCACGCCGTCGAGCACGAAGACGTACCCGGCCAGCGGAACCCCCAGCGCCATCAGCCACAGCACCGGTGTGAGCTGGGCGTGGATGGCCGGGTCGCCCGTGAAGACGGGCCCCACGACGGGTGCGAGGAGTGCGACGAGTGCGCCGATCGCGACCCCCGAGAGCAGCCCGTGGCCGATGAGTCGCCGCGTGACGGCCGTCACCCTGGGCACCTCGGATGCGCCGAGGCCGTGCCCGATGAGCGCCTGGCCGGCGATGGCGAGGGCGTCGAGGATGAATGCGAGAGTGAAGAACAGGCTCATCACGATCTGCATGGTCGCCAGCTCGGTCACGCCGAAGCCCGTGGCGACGAACACGGTCGCCAGCAGGGCGGCCCGCAGCGATGCCGTGCGCAGCAGCAGCCACAGACCGGAGCCCGCCGCGCTTCCGACCCCGCGCAGCCCGGGCCGAAGGGTGGTCTTCTCGCGGCGGGCGCTGCGCACGGCCATCACGATGTACACGGCGGCCATGCCCCACTGGGCGATGACGGTTCCGATGGCCGAGCCGGCCACGCCGAGGCCCAGCCCGTAGATGAACAGCCAGTTGAGGGCGGCGTTCGCGCCGAAGCCGACGGTGGCGACGACGAGTGGTGTCGTCGTGTCCTGCAGGCCGCGCAGCAGCCCGGTTGCGGCGATCACGAGCAGCATGGCGGGCAGGCCCCACAGCGAGATCGACAGGTAGGTTCCTGCTGCGGCGCTCACCGCATCCGTCGCCCCGAAGAGTGAGACGAGCCAGTCGGATGTCGGCAGGCCGGCCACGACGAGGGCGGCACCGATCAGCGCCGCCAGCCACATTCCGTCGATGCCTGCTCGGATGGCGCCCGGCCGGTCGCCCGCCCCGAGGCGTCGTGCCACGGCCGGCGTTGTCGCGTATGCGAGGAAGATGAGCAGGCCGACGACCGTCTGCAGTATTGCGCCGGCGATGCCCAGGCCGCCCAGCGCATCCGCCCCCAGATGGCCGACCATGGCCGTGTCGAGCAGCAGGAATGCGGGCTCGGCGACGAGTGCCCCGAGCGCGGGCACGGCGAGCCGCAGGATGTCGCGGTCGAGCTGCTTCTTGTCTATGCCGAAAGCCTACTGAGCGATGCGATGGCGGCGACGCGCACGCGGTGACCGTGTGCGGGTTCTGTGTCGTTGTGCGTGGCAGGGCACGCACAACGACACAGAACCCGCACAACGTCACACTGTGGCGGGGCGGATGCTACGCGTCGATGCCGCGCAGCCTGCCGATGACATCCATCAGGTGGTAGACGACGAGCGCTGCGACGGTGCCCAGGATGATGCCCGAGAACTCGGCCTGCCCGATGGAGAACACGAAGGGGGCGACGGCGACGATGATGGCGATGCCGGCGGTGAACTGGTTCTTCGCCTTGCTGAAGTCGACCTTGTTCTCGACCCAGATGCGCACACCGATGATGCCGATGAGCCCGTACAGCGCGGTGGTGACGCCGCCGAGCACGCCCGGCGGGATGGTGAAGATGATGGCGCCGATCTTGGGGGAGAGGCCCAGGATGATCGCGGCGATTCCGGCGACCCAGTAGGCGGCGGTCGAGAAGACGCGGGTGGCGGACATGACGCCGATGTTCTCGCCGTAGGTGGTCGTGGGGGAGCCGCCGCCGATTCCGGCGATGACGGTCGCGAGGCCGTCGGCGAACAGAGCACGCCCGGTGAGCGGGTCGAGGTCGCGGCTGGTGAGCTGCCCGACTCCCTTCACATGTCCGACGTTCTCGGCGACGAGCGCGAGCACGACGGGCAGGAACATGAGGTAGATGGGCAGGTGGGCGAGGCTGAACGTGGGGGTGATGAATTCGGGGAAGCCGATCCAGGCGGCCTCCTCGACGGCCTTGAGCGCTCCCGGGTCGAGTTCGCCGGAGACGGCGGCGACGATGTAGCCGACGACGACGCCGATGAGGATGGAGAGGCGGCCGATCATGCCCTTGAACAGCACTGTCACGAGGATCACGGCGAGGAGGGTAATGAGTGCGGTCAGCGGGGCGAGCAGGAAGTTGTTCTTCGCTGCGGGCGCCAGGTTGAAGCCGATGAGTGCGACGATCGCGCCCGAGACGACGGGCGGCATGAGCAGGTTGATCCAGCGGGTGCCGGCGAGGTGCACGATGACGCCGACGATGGCGAGCAGCGCGCCCACGATGACGACGCCGGCGAGCGCGACTCCTTTGCCCTCGGATGCGACGGCGGCGGTGATCGGGGCGATGAACGCGAACGATGACCCCAGATAGCTGGGCAGCCGGTTCTGCGTGATGAGCAGGAAGAGCAGCGTACCGATTCCCGAGAACAGCAGTGTTGTGGCGGGCGAGAAGCCGGTGAGCACGGGCACGAGGAAGGTGGCGCCGAACATGGCGACGACGTGTTGGCCGCCGAAGCCGATCGTGCGCGGCCAGCTGAGCCGCTCCTCGGGCAGGACGATCTCGGATGCGGCGACATTCTTTCCGTCGCCGTGCAGCTTCCAGGGCAGCGCCATTTCTCTCCTCGTGTTGTGCGACCCCGGGGCCGCTCAGTGTGATCGCACGCCCCATCACAGGGACTTCCCAGACAGTACTGCCGCGCGCCGCCGCACCCCGCGCGCCACGCCATCGCACGCGCGCAGTGAGGGGCCGGGAGACGGCCTTCACGAGCATCCGGAATCGCTGGGTACGAGCCCTCAGCCCCCTCGTTTAGGGTGGACACATGACGCTCGCCTCCGGTATCGACCGCTCCGAACTCGACCCGAACATCCGACCGCAGAACGATCTGTTCCGGCACGTCAACGGCAGGTGGATCGAGCGCACGGAGATCCCCTCCGACAAGGCCCGTTACGGCTCGTTCTATGTGCTCGCGGAGGAGGCCGAGAGGGCCGTTCGCGACATCATCACCGAGTCGCAGGATGCCCGGCCGGGCACCGAGCAGCGCAAGTTCGGCGACCTCTATGCGAGCTTTCTCGACACCGAGCGCGTGGAGGCCCTCGGCGCCGAGCCGCTGCGGCCGGCGCTCGCCGAGGTCGACGCGATCGGTTCGGTCGACGAGTTCCTGTCGACCCTGGGCCGCCTTGAGCGGCAGGGCGTGAGCGGGCTGTTCCAGCTGTTCGTCGACAACGACCCGGGTCGCCCCGACCGCTACCTGGTGTTCGTCGAGCAGGGCGGCATCGGCCTGCCCGACGAGTCGTACTTCCGTGACGAGAAGTTCGCGCAGATTCGCGAGAAGTACCGCGAATTCGTCGAGCGGATGCTCGTGCTCGCCGGAGTCGACGACGCTGCGGATGCCGCGGCGCGCGTCTTCGAGCTGGAGACCGCGATCGCCGCCCAGCACTGGGACAATGTGCGTTCGCGCGACAGCGAGGCCACCTACAACCTGCGGGCCTGGGCGGATGTCGTCGGCGACCCAGCCGCGGGCGTCGAGCTGGGCGGATGGCTCGCCGCCATGGATCCGCCCGCCGGCAGCTTCGACGAGGTCGTCGTGCGCCAGCCGAGTTTCATCGACGGGGCGCGGGAGCTGCTGACAGCCGACCGCCTGGGGGCCTGGAAGGACTGGCTGCGCTGGCAGGTCATCCGCTCGTCTGCCGCCTATCTCAGCCAGGACTTCGTCGACGCGAACTTCGACTTCTACGGCCGCACTCTCACGGGCACGCCCGAGCTGCGCGCCCGCTGGAAGCGTGGCGTCTCCCTCGTCGAGGGCGCCATGGGTGAGGCTGTGGGCCGCATCTATGTGGAGCGTTTCTTCCCGCCGACCGCGAAGGCGGCCATGGATGTGCTCGTCGAGAACCTTATCGAGGCGTACCGTCAGTCGATCGCGACGCTGCCGTGGATGACGGAGGCGACGCGGGGGCGCGCGCTCGAGAAGCTGGAGAAGTTCACGCCCAAGATCGGCTTCCCCGTGAAGTGGCGCGACTATTCGGCGCTCGAGATCGACGCGGGCGACCTGATCGGCAATGTGCGGGCGACGAGCGAGTTCGAGTTCCAGCGCGAACTCGGCAAGATCGGCAAGCCGCTCGATCGCGACGAGTGGTTCATGACGCCGCAGACGATCAACGCGTACTACAACCCGGGTTTCAACGAGATCGTGTTCCCTGCGGCCATCCTGCAGGCCCCCTTCTTCGATGAGGGCTGGGATGCGGCAGCCAACTACGGTGCGATCGGCGCTGTCATCGGCCACGAGATCGGTCACGGCTTCGACGACCAGGGCTCCAAGTACGACGGCGACGGCCTGCTCACCGACTGGTGGACATCCGAGGATCGCGCGGCGTTCGAGGCGCTCACGGCCTCGCTCATCGCCCAGTACGACGCCCTCGCCCCGCGCCAGACGCCCGAGCATCATGTCAACGGCGCCCTCACGATCGGCGAGAACATCGGCGACCTGGGTGGCCTCGGCATCGCCTGGAAGGCGTACCTGATCTCACTGCAGGGCGAAGAGCCGCCCGTCATCGACGGCCTGACGGGCGCCGAGCGTTTCTTCCTCTCCTGGGCGCAGGCCTGGCAGCTGAAGGCGCGCGATGAGGAGGTCATCCGTCTGCTCTCCATCGACCCCCATTCGCCCAACGAGTTCCGCTGCAACCAGATCGTTCGCAACATCGACGAGTTCTATGAGACGTTTGATGTGACCGAGAACGACGAGCTGTGGCTTGATCCGAACGAGCGCGTCACCATCTGGTAGCGACCCGACGCTGCCGGATGCGCGACGCATGAAGAAGGAGACGTGACGGCCCACACCCGCGATCACTCCCGTCGACGACGCACGACAGATCCGCGACCCGCGCGGCATCGTGGTGCCGACGAGATCGAGAACTTCTCGGCCAGCTTCACCGCGCTCGGTGAGCTGGCCTACGCGGGCGCGCGCGTCTCGGCGAGCGTGCTCGATCTGACGACGGGCCTGCCCCTTCTGTCGATCGATGACCGCATCGCGCTGCCGGCGGCATCCATCGGCAAGGTCCTGCTGCTGGTGGAGGCGTCTGCGCGCATGACGACGCGCGAGGCCTCCGGCTACGGCATCCTCGACAAGACGGCGGATGACCTGGTCGGCGATTCCGGCCTGTGGCGGCGGATGCAGGTGCCCACCCTGCCGATCGGCGACCTCGGCCTGCTCATCGGCAGCGTCAGCGACAATGTGGCCACGAATGTGCTTCTGCGGCAGATCGGCCTCGACGCCGTGCGGGCGCGGGCCGAGTCGCTCGGCCTCAAGCGCACCGCCCTGCTCGATGTCGTGCGCGACAAGAGGGGGCCGGATGATGCGCCGCAGTTCTCGGTCGGGGCGACGGCCGAGCTGGCGTGGCTGTTCTATGCGCTCTCCCGCGGGCAGGTGGTCGATTCGGTGACGAGCCGCCGCGTGCTCGACTGGCTGTCGATGAACCACGACCTGTCGATGGTGGCGAGCGCCTTCGGGCTCGATCCGCTCGCGCACCGGGCGAGCAGCCACGGTCTGCAGCTGATCAACAAGACGGGCAGCGACAACGGCGTGCGGGCGGATGTCGGCCTGCTGCAGGGCAGGTCGGCGGGTGTCGCGTACGCGGTCATCGTGGAGTTCGTCGACTCGAGTCTGCAGCAGAGGCTGCGCGTGCTCGAAGCCATGCGCGCGGTCGGCCACGATCTGCTCGAGTACGTCTACTGACACCTGGCAGGTTGAGGAGCGACGAAGGAGCGTCTCGAAACCTCACCCGCGTGCAACCTCCGGCTGGGAGTTTCCTGATCGCGAGGTCGAATCACGACAGTACGCTTGAAGCACCACTCAACGGAACGGAGTCACCGTGCGAGGCAAGATACTCATCCTGACCGGGGTTGCCGTCGGCTACGTGCTGGGCGCTCGTGCTGGCCGTGAACGCTATGAGCAGATCAAGCGTTTCACCGGCAAGCTCTGGAATGATCCCCGCGTGCAGCACCAGGTGGAGCGCGTCGAGGACTACGCGAAGGACAAGGCGCCGGAGGTGGCCGAGTTCATCGCCGACAATGCCAAAAGGGTCGTTCGCCAGGTGAGCGGCACCGCCGGGTCGTCGTCGAAGGCCAGCACATCGAAGGCCAGCACGGCACGGACCGGTGCGTCGAAGACGAGCGCGTCGAAGACCACCGCGTCGAAGAGCAGCGCGTCACGGTCGGGTGCGTCGAAGTCCGGCAGCACGTCCTCGACCTCATCCAAGTAAGCCCCCCGGCCCAGGCAGGAGGAGCCCATGACCGACTACACGGATCCCGTGAAGCAGGCGCGACCGCGTAAGCGTTCGCTGTTCGAGCTGATCGCGGATGTCCCGCGACTGGTGACCGAGCTGGTGACGGCCGAGATCGAGCAGCTGAAGGCCGAGCTGGTGGCCAAGCTGAAGGCACTCGGCATCGGTGCCGGTCTTCTGGCGGGTGCCGCGATCGTGCTGATGTTCATGATCGGCGTGCTGCTCACGGCTGCGGTGCTCGCGCTGTCGCTGGTCATGCCCGGCTGGGCGGCGGCGCTCGTCGTCGCCGGTGTGCTGCTGCTGGTGGCGGCCATCCTGGCGTGGGTGGGTTATCTGAAACTGAAGGCGGGCATCCCGCCGCTCCCGGTCGACACGATCGAGAGCGTGAAGCGCGATATCGATGTCGTCCGCGGCATCCGAAAGGGAGGAATCTCATGAGCGACACTCAGCAGGCATTCGAGAACGGCAAGAACGCGGTGAAGGATGCGGTGCGCCGCTCCCGTGAGGAGTTGGGCGACACGCTCGACGCGATCGAGGACAAGCTCAACGTGCCCAAGCGCGCGAATGAACTCAAGGAGAGGGCGCAGCGCTCCTACGAGGAGAACCCGGTGCCGTGGATTGTGGGCGCCACGGCGGCGGTCATCGCCATCGGCGGCCTCATCGCCTGGGCGGTATTCAGCGACGACTGAGCCGACGCAGCCCCGCCACCCGAGCGTGATGGGGCGGCGCTCGTTTTTGCTCAGCAAGCCCGGCGGGGCAGTATGGGGGTATGACACCCCTCCGTCCGGCGAAACCGCTCACCGGCCTGCGCGTCCTCGTTCCGCGGGGAGGCAGCTACGGCGAGAATGTGGCCGCCATCCTGCGCAGCTACGGTGCCACGGCGGTGGTCGCCCCCATGATCAATTTCGCGATGCCTGAAGATCCGGCGCCGCTGAGTTCCGCGCTCGAGCGCCTCGAGGCCGGGCACTACGACTGGTTCGTTGTCGCGAGCGGCACGACGGTGGATGTTCTCAACAGCCACGGCGTGCAGATTCCGGATTCGACGCGCATTGCCTGCGTTGGCGAGACGACGAGTGCCGCTCTGTCGCTGGCCGGCTATCCGGTGGACTTCGCGCCGGAGCTCGACAATTCGCTGCGCGGTCTCATCCGTGAGTGGCCCGAGTCGGTGAAGTCGGGCCGCGTGCTCGCCCCGCAGCCTGACCTGTCGGAGCCGAACCTGCTGGAGGGTCTCACCGATCTCGGCCTCGACGTGGACTTCGTGGTTGCGTACCGCACCGTCGGCGTTCAGGTCTCTGAGCGCGTGGCGGCGGATGTCGCATCCGGCCGCATCGGTGCGATCCTGATCAGTTCGGGCAGCGTTGCGCGGCAGGTTCAGGCGCAGCTGGCGCCTCTGCCGGAGAAGACGATCGTCGCCTGTATCGGCCCGCGCACGGCATTCGACGCCCGCGCGGCGGGGCTGACCGTGGATCTCATCGCCGAGTCGCGCACGGCCGAGGCGCTCGTGGAGTCACTCGCCGAGCACATGCTCGTGCACGCCGACGCCTCCGGCTGAGCTCTCACAGGCTGCGTGCCTAGGCTGGGAACATGCGCGCACTGTGGACGACGAAGACCGGTGACACCGTCAGCACCGAACTGACCGAGCTGCCCGACGACACGCTCATGCCGGGCGATGTGACCGTCGATGTCGATTTCTCGAGCATCAACTACAAGGACGGCATGGCCATCATGGGCCGGCCCGGCATCATCCGGAACCACCCCCTCGTACCCGGGATCGACTTCGTCGGCACGGTGGCGGATGCGGCGGCCGGCAGCGGCTTCGCCCCGGGCGACCGGGTCATCCTGAATGGCTGGGGCGTCGGCGAGACCCACCACGGAGGGCTGGCGGAGCGGGCGCGTGTGAAGTCCGAATGGCTGGTTCCGCTTCCGGAGGCGATCTCGCCGCAGAGGGCGGCCGCGATCGGAACGGCCGGCTTCACGGCCATGCTGGCGGTGCTCGCGCTGGAGCGTTCCGGTGCGCTGGAGAACGACGGCAGCGTGCTCGTCACGGGCGCGGCCGGCGGCGTCGGCTCGATCGCCATCGCGGTTCTGTCGAGGCTCGGGCACAGGGTGACGGCGTCGACGGGTCGCCTGGACGAGGCCGACTATCTGCGCTCGCTCGGCGCATCCGACGTCATCGACCGGGCCCAGTTCTCGGAGCCGGGCAAGCCGCTGCAGGAGCAGCGCTGGATTGCGGCTGTCGACTCTGCGGGCGGCAACACCCTCGCGAATGTGCTCGCGCAGTTGGAATACGGCGGCACCGTAGCGGCGTGCGGCCTGGCCGAGAGCGCCGGGCTCCCGTCGACCGTGCTGCCGTTCATCCTGCGCTCGGCGAACCTCATGGGCATCAACTCGGTGAACGCACCTCACGCGCTGCGCGTGCAGGCGTGGGATCGTCTGGCGCGGAATCTCGACCTCGAACTGCTCGACAGCCTGACGACCACGGTCGGACTGACGGATGCGAAGGGTGTCGCCGAGCAGATCCTCGCCGGCCAGGTGCGAGGCCGAACGGTCGTCGACGTGCGCCGCTGACGTCGTATCCGCGTGCGAAAGGTCACTTTCGGCCCTTTGCGGGTATCCGAAAGGGCATTCAGTGACCACTCACGTGCGCGGGTGCGTGAGTGCGTGACTGCGTGGGTGCGTGAGTGCGCGGGTGCGCGGAGGGATGCGCGGAGCGAGTGGGTCAGATCGCGTACGGGGGGCGCTCGCCTGACGTGCCCGTGGCATCCGCCGGGTCACCGCCCAGGTGCACGATGCGGTTCTTCTCGTCGACGTGAACGATCGACGGCACGAACTCGCGGGCCTCATCCGGGCTCATCTGCGCGTAGGCGATGAGGATGACCAGGTCGCCCGGGTGGATCAGATGCGCGGCAGCGCCGTTGATCGAGAGAACGCCGCTGTTCGGCTCGCCCGCGATCGTGTACGTCTCGAGCCGGGCGCCGTTGGTGACGTCGACGATCGAGACCTTCTCGCCGGGCAGAATTCCGGATGCTTCGAGCAGCACGCTGTCGACCGTGACGGAGCCGACATAGTTGAGGTCGGCCTGCGTGACGGTCGCGCGGTGGATCTTCGCATGAAGCATGGTGAGTTGCATGGCCCATTAAGGGTACGGCACCAGAAACGCCGCAGGTTACCCCGTGAGCGAACTGTGATTCCGGATGGCGTCAGCCGAAGAGCAGCGAGGCCTCATCGTAGCGCTCCTGCGGAACGGTCTTGAGCTTGCCGAGGGCATCCTCGAAAGGCACGTCGACGATATCGGTGCCGCGCAGCGCCACCATCTGACCCCAGCGCTTGTCGCGCGCCAGATCGAGAACCGCCATGCCGAGGCGGGTGGCGAGCACCCGGTCGTAGGAGCTGGGCGTTCCGCCGCGCTGGATGTGGCCGAGCGTGGTGGCGCGGGTCTCGATGCCGGTCGCCTCCTCGATCATGGGGGCGAGGTGCTCCCCGATGCCGCCGAGGCGTGGGCGCCCGAAGGCGTCGAGGCCGCGTTCGTGGTGGGTGTCATCCATGGTGTCGAGGGCGAAGCCCTCCGAGACGACGATGAGGGGCGCGCGACCGCGGTCGTTGGCGCTCGTCACCCAGCCGAGGATCTCCTCCATGGAGGTCTTCTGCTCGGGGATGAGGATGGCGTGAGCACCCGCGGCCATACCGGAGTGCAGGGCGATCCAGCCCACGTGACGGCCCATGACCTCAGCGATCATGCACCGCTGGTGGGAGTCGCCGGTCGTGCGCAGACGGTCCATGGCATCCGTCGCGATCTGCACGGCGGTGTCGAAACCGAAGGTGTAGTCGGTCGCCGAGATGTCGTTGTCGATGGTCTTGGGCACGCCGACGATGGGCAGGCCCTCATCGCTGAGGCGCTTGGCCGCGGCGAGGGTGCCCTCGCCGCCGATCGCGATGATCGAGTCGATCTCGTTGCGCTCGAGCACCTCGCTGATGCGATCGACGCCACCGCGGCCCTCGAAGGGGTTCGTGCGCGAGGTTCCGAGGATGGTGCCACCCTGCTTGCTGATGCCCTTCACCTCGTGGCGGCCGAGCGGCACGAGCTCCTCCTCGACGACGCCCCGCCATCCGGCCTTGAAGCCGACGAACTGCTGGCCGTACTCCTTGTCGCCCTTGAGCACGGCACCGCGGATGACCGCGTTCAGCCCGGGTGCATCGCCGCCGCTCGTCAGAATTCCTATGCGCATGACACCCATCTTGGTGGAGTCGAGGCCTGCCGCGCGAGTCGAGCAGCCCCCGTTGCCGAAAAAAGTTCTGGATTTCGACCGCAGGGCGCTGTAGTGTCTGGCCAACGCGACCCGTATCGCGTCCTAGTCGTGTCTGACCTTGGGGGGTTCAAGATGAGCGAGAAGGGCAAGCCTGCGGCATCGCAGGATGTCGACGAGGCGGTTTCGGAATCCGAGACGGATGCCGAGGTTGTGGACACCGGATCCGTCGAGACGATCGACGACGACCTCGACACCTCACCGTCGGTCTTCGACGACAGCATCGATGATGGGGGCCCGAGCGCATCCGCTCGCTCGAAATCGAAGACGCCGGCCATCCTGATCGGTGTGGTCGTGGTCGCGCTGGTCGTCGTCGCCGCCGTCGCGGTGCTCATGTCAGGCATGCTGCAGGGCCCCTGCGACGGGCTGGCGCCGGGTGTGCACAAACTCGACAACGGCACAAAGGTCAGCTGCCGGTAGGTGTAGTGCTGGTTGCTCGCGGGTGAGGTTTCGAGACGCTCGTTCCTCAACCCGCGAGCAACCGTTGCTAGGCGCGGCCGTGGAGCGCCCGCGAGCGGCGCGACAGCGAGTCGATGATGACCGCGAGCAGCAGCACGGCGCCCGTGATCATGTAGCGCACCGACGAGTCGAGGCTGAGCAGGGTGAGCCCGCTCGCGATCGACTGGATGACAACGATGCCCACCAGCGCAGACCAGGCGCTGCCGCGTCCGCCGAAGAGGCTCGTGCCGCCGATGACGGCCGCAGCGATGGCGGTGAGGTTGGTGTCGCCGCCGCCGCTGGACTGGTTGGCCGCCGCGAGGCGCCCCGCCGCGAGCAGGCCGCCGAGTGCGGCGAGCGTCGTCGCTGTGATGAACACGGAGATGTAGACACGGTTGACCCGGATGCCTGCACGCCGTGCCGCTTCGACGTTGCCGCCGACCGCGTAGATGGAGCGCCCGAAGCGGGTGCGGCGCAGTACGTAGTCCATGACGATGACGAGCACCACGAACAGCAGGAACATGAGGCCGATACCGCGGCTGGTGTGCAGGTACCAGGCCGCGAATCCGAGTGCGGCGACGAGCAGCACCCCGCGGATGATGATCTCCGTTGCCGATGTCGAGCTCAGGCCGGCAGCCTCCCTGCGACGGGCGCTGAGCATCCGGGACCCGATGTAGCTGGCACCGGCGACGCCGACGAGCACGTAGGAGAGCCAGGCGGGCAGGAACATCTGCTGCGCGAACTGCACGATCCAGGAGTCGAAGGGGAGGTTGATGGAGCCGAGCTTGCCGAGCACCCACAGCTGGATGCCGAGCACGCCGAGCAGGCCGGCGAGCGTGATCACGAACGTCGGCACCCCGAAGCGGGTGAACAGGAAGGCGTAGAGCCCGCCGAGCAGCGCGCCCACCGCAAGGCCCGCGAGGATCGCGACCGGCAGCGGCCAGCTGAGCTGGGTGAAGCCGACGGCGAGGATCGCGGCGGCGAGTCCGGCGATGGAACCGATCGACAGGTCGATCTGGCCGAGCAGCAGCACGAGCACGACGCCGAGGGCGATCGTGCCGATCGCCGCGCACTGCAGCGCGAGGTTGACCAGGTTCGGCGCCGAGAGGAACGTCGGGTTGAGCACCTGGAACACCGTCCAGATGATGGCGAGGCCCACGATGACGGGAAGTGCCCCGAGGTCGCCGCCGCGGGTGCGGGCGCGGAAGGCCGCCCAGGCGTCGCCGATGCTGCGATTGCCCTGGGCTTCTGCCGGAGTCGCGGGGGTTGAGGTCGTGCTCATGAGGTGGCTCCCTCGCTGCTGTGGGATGAGGCCCGGCGGGTGACGGCGTTGTCTGTTGCGCCGGTGATGGCGGCGATGATCTCCTCGTAGCTGACATCCGACACGCGGAAGTCGCCGTTGTTCTGCCCCAGGCGGAGTACGACAACGCGGTCGGCCACGGCCTGGACATCCGCCATGTTGTGGCTGATGAGTACGACACCGAGGCCGCGCTCGCGCAGGCGCTCGATCAGGTTGAGGACCTCGGCGGTCTGCGCGACGCCGAGGGCGGCCGTCGGCTCGTCGAGGATGATGATCTCGGGGTCGCCCACGAGGGACCTCGCGATGGCGACCGTCTGGCGTTGGCCTCCTGAGAGGGATGCGATGGCGATGCGCACCGAGGGGATCTTGGCGGAGAGTTCACGCAGCAGGGTCCAGGAGCGCTGTTCCATCTCGACCTCGTCGAGGGCGAGCGAGCCGACCTCGCGGCCGAGGAAGAGGTTGGAGACGACATCGAGGTTGTCGCAGAGGGCCAGATCCTGGAAGACGGTCGCAATGCCGAGCTCCTGGGCGACCACCGGGCTCGTGATCGAGACGGGGTGGCCGCGGTGGGAGATCGTGCCGGAGTCGGCGGGGTGCACTCCGGAGAGGATCTTGACGAGGGTCGACTTGCCTGCGCCGTTGTCGCCGACGATGGCGACCACCTCGCCGCGGTAGATGTCGAGCGATACGTCGCTGAGCGCCTGCACGGCGCCGAAGCTCTTGCTGATGCCGCGGAGGGAGACGAGAAGATCATCGTCCTGCGCGGTCGGTGTGGCGGCGGTCACGATGCGTGCCTCTTCCTGGTGGATCCGGATGCGCGAAAGCGCAGCCGAGGTGCGGTCGTCGTACAAGCGGTTGGGGTGCGCCGGGATGGCGCACCCCAACCGGATGGTGGTTACTTGATTCCGGCTGCGGTGCAGGCGGCTGCGTAGTCCGCGGTGCAGATGTCGGAAACCTTGTAGAAGCCGTCCTTCACCACGGTGTCCATGATGTTGTCGAGCGTGACGACGACCGGGTTGAGCAGCGTGGTGGGAACGCCGTTGGTGTCGGCGCTCTCACCCTTCAGTGCCGTGCCGTTGACGACGTCGACCGCGAGCTGCGCGGCCGTCTCGGCCTCGAGCTTGAGGGCCTTGTAGATCGTCATGAACTGGTCACCTGCGACGATGCGCTGGATGGCGGGGAGTTCCGCATCCTGGCCCGTGACGGGCGGCAGCGGGGTGACGCCGGCGGCCTTCATGGCGGCGATGGCGCCACCAGCGGTTCCGTCGTTGGCCGCGTAGACGCCGACAAGCTTGTCACCGAACTGCGTGACCTGTCCGGCCATCCACTCCTGGGCCTTGTCGGGGCTCCAGTCGGGGGTGTCGAACTCTGCGACGACCTTGTAGTCGCTTGCGTCGATGATGTTGTGGGCGCCCTTCTTGAAGAGCGTTGCGTTGTTGTCGGTGGGCGAGCCGTTGATCATGACGATGTCGCCGGATGCGTTGCCGTCGGCGGCGAGCTTGTCAACGAAGGCCTGTCCCTGCAGTTCGCCGACCTTCTCGTTGTCGAACGAGAGGTAGAAGCTGAGGTCGCTGCTGTTGATGAGGCGGTCGTAACTGATGACGGGCACGTCCTGTGCCTTTGCCGAGTTGACGATGCTGGCCGCGGCCGAGGAGTCGACCGGGTCGAGCACCATGACGGCGATGCCCTGCGTGAGTGCGGACTCCGCCTGCTGCTGCTGCTTGGCGGCATCCTGGTCGGCGTTCGAGTAGATGACCTCGCAGTCGGCGCAAAGCTCCTTGACCTTCGCCTCGAAAAGCGGTCGGTCGTAGGCCTCGTAGCGGGTGGTCTTGGACTCGGGAAGGAGAAGGGCGATCTTCTTGGAGCTGTCTCCGGCGCCGTCCCCTCCTGAGCCGTTGTCGGTGGTCGAACAGGCCGTGAGCGTTCCTGCGAGGAGCAGGAGCGCCGATGCTGCGGTCACCGCTCTCTTGGTGGCGATCTTCATTGAAAAACCTCCGGGTATGGCCGCCCTCGTTGGCGGTGAAGCGAGCATCCCACCATAGGCTTCTTGCCGTCAAGTCTTGAAGGCAACGAGTTTGACACCATTCTGAGGGGCACGCCGTGAGAGCGGCGAATCAACGATAACGATGTGGTAACCGAGGAGCTGCGCTGAGCTCAGTCCTCACCGCCGATCTCGACATGGTCGATCGCAAATGCGACCGCACCCAGCACATCCGCCCTCGCGCCATGCTGACTCGGCACGAGCTCCGGCATCGCATCGGGGGCCACGATCACCGAGCGCTCGAGACTGTGCCGCAGCGGGCCGAGCAGCAACTCGCCGGCCTTCGCAAGCTCGCCGCCCACAACGATCCGCTCCGGGTCGACGATGTTGCACAGATTGGCGGTCGCGATGCCGATGTGGCGCCCCGCATCGGCGATCGCCCGGATGCAACGGTCATCGCCCGCCACGGCACGCACGACCACATCGTGCAGCTTCAGACCGCGATGGTAGCCCCGCAGGCCCTCAAGGATGGCGCTGCCGCCGACAAAGGTCTCGAGGCATCCGCGATTGCCGCACCGGCACAGCGCACCGTTCTCATCGATCGTCATGTGACCGAACTCGCCCGCGCTGCCGTTGTGGCCGCGGAACACCGCACCATTGATGACCAGGCCCGCCCCGATACCGTCGTCGATGCCCAGATAGACGGCGTTCGACCTGCCGCGCAACGCACCGGACCGCAACTCCGCCAGTGCGGCGAGATTGGAGTTGTTGTCGACGAAGACGGGCCGTTTGAGACGCTTCTCCATGACCTCGGCGACCGGCACCGCATCCCATCCGCGCAGGATGCCCGTGCGCGAGATGGTGCCCGTGCGCACATCGATGGGGGCAGGGAGCGCGACGCCGACCGCGAGGATCTCGCTCATGCCCGCCTCGACCGACTCGAGCATGTCCGAGATGAGCCGAGCCGCGCGATTGAGCTCGTTGTCGGAACGGTGATCCTTGGCCAACGGAAGGCTGTGCTCGGCGACGATCGTGTGAGCAACATCCGACAGCGCAATGCGCATGTGCCGAGTCGAGAAATGAACTCCGACGACAAGGCCGAGGCCCCGCGCCAGCGTGACATGGCGCGCACGTCGACCGCTGCGCGTGCTGGGAGTCGTGTGAAGAACCCCGGATGCCGAGAGCTCCTTGACGATGTTCGACACGGTCGCCGGCGACAGCCCCGTCGCGCCGGAGAGCTCAACCTGGGTGAGGCCCCCGTGGCGCTTGACGGCATCGACGAGCCTGGCCCTGTTGGCTTCACGAAGTGAAGTCTGGGACCCCGGTGTCGTCCTCTTCGTCGTCACGAGATCAAGATACAGGCACGCAGTGGGGTGAGCGCCACCCCCACTTACGTCACAGCAGCGAGAGAACCACCAGAATGACACCCAGGAGAGGAAGCGCGCCCTGCATCGCGGCCGCCCGGGCGAGCCTGCGGTTGCTCAACAGCAGCACGAGCGCAGCCAACGCCATCGACGCCGCCGCGAACAGTGCCACCGCCACTCCCGCATCCGGCAGCGAGCCCAGCCAGATCAGAACGACACCCACGAGCGCTCCGGCCGCGAGAAACAGGTTGTAGAAACCCTGGTTGTAGGCCATGGGCGCGACCACGTCAGCCTCCTCCTGCGATCGGACGCCGAAACGCCGCCACGTGGACGGCTTGGACCAGAGCACGCTCTCCAGCATGAAGATGGCGATATGGAAGAGGCCGGCGATCGCGATCGCGATCGTGCCCAGCAGCAGGAGCGGGTTCATCCGGTAAGTGTGCATCCGCAGGCGAACCGCGTCAATGCGGATGCTCCGGGCAGGCCGCAGACTCGGCATGCGCCTCGCACACCACCAGCTGCGTTCGGCACGACAGATCGTGGCAGTTGCGCATGCTGCTCGACGGCGCACCGCAGGCATGGCACTCGCCGATCACCGCGGCATCCGGAGAGAACTGCACCGAACCGCGCTTGTCGAACACGTACAGCGAACCCTCCCACAGGCCCGAATCGCCGAATTCCTCGCCGTAGCGGGCGATGCCACCATCCAGCTGGTACACCTCGCTGAACCCGCGCTTCACCATCAGGCTCGACAGGACCTCGCAGCGGATGCCGCCCGTGCAGTAGGTGACGACCGGCGAGCCCTTGAGGTGGTCGTACGCGCCACTGTCGAGTTCGGCGACGAAATCGCGGGTCGCCTCCACATCGGGCACCACAGCATCCGCGAATCGCCCGATCTGAGCCTCGAAAGCATTGCGACCATCGAAGAAGGTGACCTCCTTCTGGGCGACCAGCTCGTGCAGCTGGGCGGGGGTGAGGCGCTCGCCGCCGCCGACCACTCCGCCCTCATCGACCTGCAGCTCGTCGGGGGCGCCGAAGCTGACCAGCTCGGGGCGCACTCGAACGCTGAGCCGCGGAAAATCGTCGCCCGTGCCCTCGCTCCACTTGAAGTCGATGCCCGAGAACGGCGCATACTCGCGGGTCTTGCGCACATAACGCTTCACCGCGGCGAGCTCGCCGCCGACCGTTCCGTTGATGCCGTGCGGGGAGAGCAGGATGCGCCCACCCAGACCCAGCGACTCGCACAGGTCGCGCTGCCACAGGCGGATCGCCTCAGGATCGGCGAGCGGCGTGAAGCAGTAGAACAGCAGGATCTTCGGCACAGACACCACCCGAGTTTAAGCGACAGCGGCAGGACATCGGATGGGCGCCGTTGTGGGGACCCGACAACGCTTTGCCCATTCGGTCGTCACCAGCGTTAGCGTTCTGGCCGTGAACATGTTTCTTCGCACCTTCCTCATCTGGCTGAAGTCCCGCCGCGGCGCGAGGCTCGGAGTGCACGACGTCGGCCGAGTCGCCATGCGGGTCATGCCCAACGACCTCGACACCCTCGGGCACGTCAACAACGGCGTCTACTTCTCGCTCATGGATCTGGGCCGCTTCGACCTGCTGCACCGCTCAGGCGCCTGGGCGCAGATGATGAAGCACGGTATCTATCCGGTTGTCGCGAACGAGACGATGACGTTCCGCAAGTCGCTGCAGCCGTGGCAGCGGTACACCCTCGAGAGCCGCATCGACGGCTACGACGAGAAGGCCGTGTACATCCGACAGCGTTTCGTCGTCGACGGCGAGATCTACGCGGAGGGCTTCGTGCGCGGCCGCTTCCTCAAGCGCAGCGGCGGCACCGTCTCGCTGGGCGAACTCGCGGATGTTCTGGGCGTCGACATCAGCGGACTGCGGCCACCCGAGTGGGTCGCCGACTGGGTCGCCGCCGTCTCACTGCCCGCCACGAAAGCGGCCGCGCCGAGCATCTGGTAGTTCAAGCAGCTGGTGACTCAAGCCGCGCCCGTGGCCATGCGGAGCGGTCAGGCCTCGTCGGTGCCCTCGCCGTTCTCGTCGCGGCGCAGATCTTCGTCGCCCTCCGTGCCGGGCGCGGGCTCGTCAGACGCGGGTCCTCCGAGCGGGGACGTGTCGGACGTGTCGGCCCCCTCGAGGGGAGCGCTGTCGACCTCCTCCGCTGAGGCGAATAGCTTGTCGGCGGCCTTCTTCGACGCCGCCGCAGCATCCGGGTCCCACGCCGCAGCGCCGCCCTGATTCTCGAAGGGGTCGAAGGTCATACAGGCGAGTTAACCAGCAGGTGGCCCGTAGGTAAAGAGACCGGAGGGGTCGTACAGGCGGCGTACAGCATCCAAACGCTCGAAGATGAGCGGCGGCCAGGCGCTCTCGAACGACTCGCGGTCGTGCGGATCGCCCGCGAAATTGATGGTCGTCTCGGGCGACACCCATTCGTCGAGCGAGGCGAGCAGGCCCGCATGGAAGGCGGGAAGCACCGAGTCGAAGAGCGACGGATCGGGAACGCCGATGACGGAGAGCGTGAAACCCGAATCGCGGCCGCCGACAGCCGAACCGCCCGCGACGTCGTGCGCCGCTGCCGCCCCCATGTGGCGAATCTCGACGGCGATCACAGGGCTGTTCGTGCCCGGCCCCACCGCAGCGAGCAGGGCGTCGGCGAAAGCCTGATCGAGGTCATTCAGAAGTGCGCCGGCACTCCACCCGTTGCCCGGCTCATCGGGGTCGTTGTGGATAAGGCGCAACTGCGAGGTCGGCAGCACGCCGATCGCATCGATGAGCGCCGGGGCGAGAGCGCGCAGCGGGGCGGCAAGCCTGCGGCCCTCTGCCTCATCGCCGGGATGGGCGAACCGCAGAGTGAGCACGCGGCGACCCCGCAACGGTTCCGGAACAGCCTCGAATGCCGGAAAGTTCACCACCGCCACCGACGTCGTCACCGAGTCGTCAGCCGAAGAAGACCACTCGATCCAGCCGCGCAGGGCCGCCTCGATGTGCTCCTCGGCGAAGAAAAGCGAGCCCGCATAGACAGACTCCAACGGCACCAATTCCAGTCGCATCTCTGTGACGACACCGAGCCCGCCCTTGCCGCCGCGCAGAGCCCAGAACAGATCCGGATGCTCCGCGGCATTCGCCTCGACCACGTCGCCGCTCGCCGTCACAACGGTGAAACCGCGCACCCAGTCGCTCGAGACGCCGTGGCTGCGTGCGAGCGGGCCGAGCCCGCCGCCCAGGATGTAACCGACGGCGCCCACCGTGACAGACGACCCCGGGATGCCGGTGAGACCGTGCGGCGCTGCCGCGGCGGTCACATCGGCCCAGTTCGCACCCGCGCCGATCGAGGCGATGCGAGTCTCGGGATCGACCGAGACCGCGTTCAGACGTCGGGTGACCAGCAGCACCCCATCGGAGATCGGGTGATGGGTGCCATGGCCCGTCGCGTGGATGCGGAGGGGGAGGGAGTTCGCAGCGGCGAAGCGGACCGCCTCGACGACATCCGCCTGCGAGTTTGCGCCCACCGCGACATCCGGAATCAAGGGAATCGCAAGATTGAACCCGGCCACCTCCTGCGCGAAGCCCTCATCGGACGGAGTCAGGACCGGGCCGGAGACCCGGGAGGCGAGTGCGGCGACGAGATCAGGAGAAAGGGCGGGAGGGTTCGCGGGCATGGGGACACGGTAGCCCCTGGCGCCGACACTCAGAAGGGGTTTCGAGGCGATCTCGGAGAACACGCGGTATGGCCCCCGAAAGTGGGGCGTGAGACATCCGTTCTCAGGAAACCGCCAGTACCCTGTCAACCATGCAGCAGTCTGCTTCGCAGCCCCCCGTCCGCGCAGCCGAACTCGCCGACGTGACAATCGACACCGTCCGTCGCTGGTTGGCGGAAAGCGCCGACACCGTCGCCGACCCCTCCGCCGAGCGCCTCTCCGGGCTGCTCAAGGACCCCCACGGCCTCGACTTCACCATCGGGTTCGTCGACCGCGTCATCCGGCCATCCGACCTGCGCGTCGCCGGACGCAACTTCGAACGCCTCTCACGGCGGGTGCCCCGCTTCCTGCCCCTGTGGATGCGCATCTTCATCCAGCTGGGCGGCGGATTCGCGGTTCTGTTGCCGTGGTTCGTCGTGCCCATCGCCCGCGCCGTGTTCCGCAGGATGGTCGGCCACCTCGTGCTCGACGCCGACCCGCGCCACCTCGACAAGCGCCTACAGCAACTGCGCAGCACAGGCGTGCGCCTCGGCATCAACCTGCTCGGTGAGGCCGTGCTCGGTGAAGCAGAAGCCGACCGCAGACTCGCCGGCGCCTTCGAACTGCTCGGCCGCCACGACGTCGACTACGTCTCCGTCAAGGTCTCCGCCATCGCAGGCAAAGCCAACCTGTGGGCCTACGACGAGACAGTGCGGCGGGTCGTCGACAGGCTCACGCCGCTGTACGAATTCGCCGCGAACTCCCCGTCGACCAAATTCGTGAACCTCGACATGGAGGAATTCCGCGACCTCGACCTCACCATCGACGTCTTCACAACCCTGCTCGAGAAACCCGGGCTCGAACGACTCGAAGCCGGAATCGTCGTACAGGCCTACCTGCCCGACGCACTCGGAGCCCAGCAACGCCTCACCGAATGGGCGACCGCGCGCCGTGCTGCAGGCGGTGCGGGCATCCGGGTACGCCTCGTGAAAGGCGCCAACCTGGCCATGGAGCGGGTTGACGCCGAACTGCACGACTGGCCGCTCGCCACCCTGCCCAGCAAACTCGACACCGACGCCAACTACAAGAGAATGCTCGACTGGGCGCTCACTCCCGAACGCACGGATGCGGTGCGCATCGGCGTCGCAGGTCACAACCTCTTCGACGTGGCCTTCGCCTGGCAGCTGGCCCAGGCGCGAAGCGTCATCGGCCGCATCGAATTCGAGATGCTGCTCGGCATGGCACCCGCCCAGGCCGACGTCGTGCGACGGCACGTCGGCGGGGTACTGCTGTACACGCCCGTGGTGCGCTCCGCCGAATTCGGGTCGGCGATCGCCTACCTCGTGCGCAGGCTCGAAGAGAACGCCAGCGACGACAACTTCATGTCCGCAGTCTTCTCGCTCGCCGACGACAGCACGCTCTTCGACCGCGAAGCGGGCCGCTTCAGGGCCTCACTCGCCCGCCTCGACGAACCCGTCGCCGCCACCAACCGCACCCAGGACCGATCCAACCCGGTCGACGAAGTGCTCGGCAAGAGCAGCGAAGACTTCAGCAACAGCGCCGACAC
This sequence comes from Homoserinimonas aerilata, assembly GCF_006716125.1. Classification (NCBI taxonomy): domain Bacteria; kingdom Bacillati; phylum Actinomycetota; class Actinomycetes; order Micrococcales; family Microbacteriaceae; genus Homoserinimonas; species Homoserinimonas aerilata. The sequence continues at coordinate 39,094 of NZ_VFOM01000006.1, forward strand.
CGACCCCTCCATCGCCGCCAACAGGGCGTGGGGGCGCCAACTGCTGTACCGCGCGGGCAGCTCCGGTCTGGGCGGCGCGCTCGTGACAGCATCCGCAGTGCACGACGAAGCAGCGCTCGAACGGGTCATCGAATCACGGATGCGCGCAGGCGCGGCCTGGGCGGAACGGCCCGCAACAGAAAGGGCCGGGCTGCTGCGCGAAGCCGCCCCCGTGCTCGCCGCCTACAGGGGCCGCTTCATCGAGACCCTCGTCTCCGAAGTCGGCAGCACCCTCGCCGAAGCCGACATCGAAGCCAGCGGCGCGGTCGACCTGGCCCACTACTACGCGCTCCTCGCGCCCGGCCTCGAACAGGTCGAGAACGCCGAGTTCGAACCCGGCACGCTCACCGTCGTCGCGCCATCCGCCATCACCCCCATCGCCGACACCGCAGGGGCGGCGCTCGCCGCGCTCGCCGCTGGCAGCGCCGTCATCGTTCTGCCCGCGCACCAGGCGCGCCGCAGCGCCGCGATCGTCGTCGAAGCCCTCCACGAGGCGGGCGCCCACCCCGAGCTGCTGTCGCTCGTCGTGCCGGAGAAACCCGAACTCGCCCGCGCCCTCGTCGCGCACCCCTCAGCGCAGAACATGGTGTTCAGCGGCGACGCGGACTCGGTGCGCCTGATGCGCTCCTGGCGGCCCGACCGACCGCCGCTCGCGCAGCCGGGCGGGGTCAACTCGATCATCGTCACACCCAGCGCCGACCCCGACCTCGCCGTCGCCGACCTCGTCGCCAGTGCATACGGGCACGCCGGGCAGGGCCGCGACAGCGTGAAACTCGCCATCCTCGTCGGATCGGTCGCCGAATCGCAGAGCTTCCGGCGGCAACTCGTCGACGCCGCATCCACCCGCAGACCCGGCCCCGCAAACGAAGCGACGACCGGCATCGGGCCGCTCATCGACCCCGCCCGCGGAGGCGCGCTCAGCGCCCTCACCACGCTCGACGGAGAAGAAACCTGGCTGCTGCGGCCCACCCAAACCGACGACGAGGCGCGGCACTGGTCGCCCGGCATCCGCGACGGCGTCACACCCGACGCCGCCTTCGCCCGCAGCGCCCCACCCGTGCCCGTTCTCGGCCTCGTGGCCGTCGAAACCCTCGAAGAGGCCATCGAAGTACAGGCGGCCGGGCGCGGCACAGTCGCCGGCATCCACTCGCTCGACGCCGAAGAGATCGCCTACTGGGTCGACCGGGTCGACAGCGGAACCGTCGTCGTCAACCGCGCCACAACAGGCCTGCAGGTGGGCCGGCAGCCCATCGGCGGATGGCGCGGCGCCGGCCACGCAGCCGGCGGACCAGACCACCTGCTCAGCTACGGCCAATGGAGGCCCGTCTTCGCGGAACCCCGACAGAACGTGCTCCTCAGCGGCGTCGACGACCAAGCCAGACGCATCATCGAGGCCGCACAGCCAGCGATGGGCTTCGCCGAATTCGACCTCGTGCGCGCCGGCGCCGAAAGCGACGAAATCGCCTGGCAGCAGCACTACGCCGCCACCGACCCGGCCGGGCTCACCGCACAGCGCAACGTGCAGCGGTACCTGCCCGCGCCCACCACCATCCGGCTCGCAGAAGGCGCCTCCCAGGCGCAGCTCGTGCGCGTCATCGCGGCAGCTGCACGGGCGGGCGCCCCGATCTCCATCAGCAGCGCCGAACCGATCGCTTCCGGCCTTGTGACCGCATTCGGGCATCCGGCGGCACCCGTTCGCGTCGACAGCGTCGTGATCGAAACGGATGCGCGCTGGCACGCCAGACTTCAGGCCGGCGACGTGCGCACCCCGCACATCCGCCTCATCGGCGGCGATGCCGGCGCGACCGCCACAGTGCTCGCCGCCGCGCCCGAGGTGGCGCTGTTCGCGGGGCCCGTCACCACATCCGGCAGGCTCGAACTGCTGCCGTTCCTGCGCGCACAATCCGTCAGCATCACCGCACACCGCTACGGCAACCCCGACCCCGAGATGGCGCTGCTCGAGTTCTAGGAGGGGCGCTCGTTCCTCGCTCCCCAACCCGCCGGTGAGTCCGCTGGTCGAGGGATCGCGCCCCAGCGCGATCGTCTCGAGACCGGCACCAACGGGTTGCCCGCGGGCGACGCATCCACCCGACACTTCGCGACATGCCTGTACTCGTCTGAGGGGCGGGTGTGTCGCCAAGTGTCCGGTGGGCGACGAGGGGTGCCGCGGCTATCGTTGCGGCATGAACATCGAGGGCACGTATCGGCATTTCAAGGGCGGCATCTACACGGTCGTCGGCGTCGCCCGGCACAGCGAGACGGAGGAGGAGCTGGTCGTGTACCGCTCGCCTGCCGGCGAACTGTGGGTGCGACCGCGCGACATGTTCTTCGGCACGACCATCGTCGACGGGCAGGAGGTCGCGCGCTTCGAGCGCCTGAGCAACTAACCGTCTTCGGCGAGCACCGCCATCGCGGCATTGTGTCCGCCGATGCCGGAGACCCCGCCACCCCGTCGGGCACCGGAGCCGCAGAGCAGGATGCGCGGATGCCGCGTCGCCACGCCCCAGCGCTCGGCCGCTGTGTCGCGCGGCGCATCGTCCTCCAGGAACGGCCACTCGAGCCCGCCGTGGAAGATGTTGCCACACGGCATACCCAGCTCGCGCTCGAGATCGAGCGTCGTCTTCGTCTCGATGCAAGGCCTGCCGTGCGCATCGGTGAGCAGCAGCGACTCGATGGGCTCGGCGAGCACACTGTCGAGCGAGGCCAGCACGGCGACCTGAAGCTCGGCCCGCCGCCGCTCGTTGTTCTCCTCCGTGACCAGCCGGGACGGCACATGCAGACCGAAGACCGTGAGGCTGTGCACACCCCGATCCCGTAACTGCGGAGAGAGGATGCTCGGATCGGCCAGCGTGTGGCAGTAGATCTCGCAGGGCAGCGGGCTGGGCACGCTCCCCACCGCCGCCTGCTCATAGGCGGAGGCCAACTGCTGCCAGGTCTCGTTCACGTGGAAGGTGCCGCCGAACGCCTGCTCCGGTGTGACGCTCTCGTCACGCAGTCGCGGCAGCCGGGAGAGCAGCAGATTGACCTTCACCTGCGCTCCCTCCTGCCGTGACGGATGCGCGCCAGTAGTGACGGGGACGCTTTCGCCGAGCAGACGCTCGAGAACAGCGGGAGCCACACCGGAGAGTATGCGGTCGGCCTGCACCTCGTGGATGCTGCCGTCGCGGCGGTAGCGCACCGCGCCATCCGGAGTCACCGACTCGACCTCGGCGCCCGTGAGAAGCTCCGCCCCCGCCTCGGATGCCGCACGGGCCAGCTCCGCGGTGACCGCGCCCATGCCGCCGATCGGAACATCCCACTCGCCCGTGCCGCCGCCCACCAGGTGGTACAGAAAGCAGACGTTCTGCACCAGGCTCGACTCCTCGGCGCGGGCGAAAGTGCCGATGAGAGCATCCGTGAGCACCACCCCGCGAACGAGATCATTCGCGAGATGCTCGGCGATGACCTCGCCGATGGGTCTCTCGATCATGGCCTGCCAGACCCGCTCGGCCCCCGCATCCGCCACCGCCTGCCGCGCCTCGCTGCGCGTGGACAGCTCCCGCGTGAGGCTCGGCCACAGCACCTCGGTGAGCGCGCGGCAGTGCTCATAGAACTCGGCGAACAGGGCCGCCTCCTCGGGTGGAGCGCCGATGCGATCGAAGGATGCGCCGGTCGCGTCCTGCGAGGAATCATCCACGAGCAGACCCCGCCGCGGATCGGTCGGGTCGGGCGTGTACGAGGAGAAGCGCCGACGGGCGAGACGGATGTCGAGGCCCAGCTCATCGATCACGCGCTGCGGGAGCAGGCTCACCAGATAGGAGTAGCGCGACAGCCGGGCGTCGACGCCATCGAACGCGGGCGCGGAGACCGCGGCGCCGCCCACATGGTCGAGCCGCTCCAGGAGCAGCACGCGGCGGCCCGCCCGGGCGAGATACGCCGCGGCGGTGAGACCGTTGTGGCCGCCGCCGACGATCACCGCGTCATAGCGCCCTGCCGGAGTCACTGCCCGGCCCCACCCGCGACAGCCACGATGAAGTCCATGCCCAGAAGCTACGCCACCGGGGCGATAACCGACAGGGGGCGAGGGGTCGACACGCTCGTTACCGGTCAAATCGCTACGCGCTCTGGCTCATGCAATGCCGCTGCGCGCCACTGCTGCTCTCGCGGGTTGGGCCGTCGCGAGGCGGAGGCATCCGCGGCGCACGCCGATGAATCTACTGCGCTGGAGTGCATCGCCCGAGTCGCTCAGCAGGAAGAACCCAGGGACACGCCGACGAGAAGCGGCCGGCGGCGGGGTGTCGGCACATTCCTCCTGCCGAGCACACAGACGGTCGAGCACACAGACGGCGGATGCGGGCGGCCTAACCATCCCGCCGAGTGGTCAGTGGGCGGCTGCCGGCTGCTGCACGAGCTCCGGGTGGTGGATGGCGGCGACGTCCGGGTGGGCGCGCAGCCTGCTCTTGAGCGAATTCTCGCCGTACGTCGAATACAGGGGCGAACCCACGACATCCGCTGTGATTCCGTGTGCGAGCGCCTTCAGCTCGGGCGGAAGGTGCAGCGCAGGGATGGTCGTGTCGAGCGCGGGCGCGAAGAAGAACGGCACCGAGATTCGCTCCTGGCCGGGGCCGGGCGAGACGACGCGGTGCACGGTCGCCTTCAGGTAGCCCTCGGTGGCGACCTCGAGCAGCTCACCGATGTTGACGACGAATGCGCCCTCGACGGGCGGTGCGTCGATCCAGTCGCCGTCCTTCTCGACCTGCAGACCGCCCTTGCCCTCCTCCACGTAGAGGAGGGTGAGCACGCCGAAGTCCTTGTGGGCGCCGACGCCCTGCTGCGGTTCCGGCTCGTCGCGGCCCGGGTAGCGCACGATCTTGATCAGCGTCGACGGGTTGTGGGCGAAGGCGTCGTCGAAGACGTCGGGGGATGCGCCGAGCGATTCCGCCCAGGCGCGCATGAGTGTGATGCTGACGTCTTCGAGGGCCGCCTGCCACTCGTCGACGACCTCGCGCAGCTGCGGCAGCGCGCTCGGCCACTGGTTGGGGCCCTCGAGTGCCCAGTAGGGGGCCACGTCGGCGCCCTTCTCGACGGCCTCACGCTCGGGGCCGATGTCGATCTGTTCGCGCCAGTCGACCTGACCCTGGGTGAGCTCGCCACCGATGCGGGTGTAGCCGCGGAAGTGGGGGCTCTTGAGGTTCTCGATCTCCATCTTGTCGGCATCCGGAAGCGCGAAGAAGTCGCGGGCGGTCGACACGATGCCGTCGAGGAGGCGCTGCGGGACGCCGTGCCCGACGAGGTAGAAGAAGCCGTAGTCGTGCGTCGCCTCGCGCAGTTCGCGCCGGAACGCCGCCGCCTCTTCGGGGCCCTGCTGCAGGCGTGAGAGGTCGAGGATGGGGAGGGTCTGGTCACTCATACTTCTTTGTAACAAAGGCGCTTATCAAAAGCTGCCGCGTTACGCGACAGAGATTTCTCCGGATGACGGTGACAATCCAAGTATCCTTAATCTTCTGGTAATGAAACCGAAGGGTTATGGTTCTGTGGACGATCGGCTCAACGCTGTCTTCTCGGCCCTCGGGGACCCCACGCGGCGTGCCATCCTGCTTCGGTTGAGGGACGGAGACGCGACCGTCGCCCAGCTCGCCGAACCCTTCGACATCAGCCAGCCGGCCGTGTCGAAACACCTCAAAGTGCTCGAAGCCGCGGGCCTCATCACGCGCCGCACGGAGGGCACCGCCCGCTACAGCCACCTCGAGGCGGACCCCATCGCGGAGGCCACCCGCTGGGCCCGCGAATTCAGCGAGTTCTGGGACTCCAGCTTCGACGAGGACGACGCCATCGACGACCCCTTCCTCCGCAGCGACGGCTGGATCATCTGACGCCTCATCGACTCACGAGGTAATACTCAGCCCATTCGGATGCTCCGCGAGGATCATGTCGCCCGAGACATCACCCGTTACGCCGCGAGCAGGGAGCATCCATGTCATTCGTCACCGTCGGCCAAGAGAACTCGACCCCCATCGAACTGTTCTACGAAGACCACGGGCAGGGCCAGACGGTCGTGCTCATCCACGGCTATCCGCTGAACGGGCGCTCATGGGAGCGACAGGAGGCCGCGCTTCTCAAGGCCGGCTACCGGGTCGTCACCTATGACCGCCGCGGTTTCGGCCAGTCGAGCCAGCCGGTCACCGGCTACGACTACGACACGTTCGCCGCCGACCTGGCCGTTCTGCTCGACACGCTCGATGTGACGGATGCCGTGCTCGTCGGCTTCTCGATGGGAACGGGTGAGGTGGCGCGCTACATCGCGAACCATGGTTCTGCGCGCGTCGCGAAGGCGGCGTTCCTCGCCTCGCTCGAACCGTTCCTGCTGCAGACGGATGACAACCCGACGGGGGTGTCGAAGTCTGTCTTCGATGGCATCCTCGAGGCTGCGACGGGTGACCGCTTCGCCTGGTTCGACGGCTTCTTCGCCAACTTCTACAACACGGATGACACGCTCGGCACGCGCCTCAGCGAGGCGGCGCTGCGCAACAGCTGGAACGTGGCGGCCTCCTCGTCGTGGTTCGCGGCGGCAGGAGTCGTGCCGACCTGGCTGACCGACTTCCGCGGCGACATCCCCAAGATCGACGTGCCGACACTCATCCTGCACGGCACCGCCGACCAGATCCTGCCCATCGACTCCACGGGCCGGCCGTTCTCGAAGCTGCTGCCCGACGCCACCTATGTCGAGGTCGAGGGAGCCCCGCATGGGCTGCTCTGGACGCACGCCGAGGAGGTCAACGAGGCGCTGCTCGCGTTCCTGGCGAGCTGAGGGCGGCGTTGTCCGAGGGGTTTTCGGCGGTGTGAGCCGGTGATGCCGGCCTCATTCCGCCGAAAACGCCTCGGAAGGGGTAGCGACGGATGCGATCGGCCGGGCAATACTTGCGGCCGACGGCTGAGGGCGGCTCCGCTCAGTCGCGTGACCTGTGGATGAGGCGCGACAGCACGATGGAGCTGCGCGTGTGGTCGACGTTGGGCGCGTTCCGCACGCGTTCGAGCGCGGCCTCCAGGCTGGTGATGTCGCGGCTGCGGATGTGCACGATCGCGTCCGCGCTGCCGCTGACCGTGCTCGCATCGACGACCTCGGGAACGTCGGAGAGCATCCGGCGCAGCTCTGCAGGCGCGACAGTGCCGCGGCAGAACAGCTCGACGTAGGCCTCGGTGGCGTAGCCGTCGACCGAGGGGTCGACCTGGATGGTGAAGCCGCGGATCACCTTGTCGGCGACGAGCCGGTCGACGCGGCGTTTTACGGCGGATGCCGACAGGCCGATGACCGCGCCGATGTCGCCATAGCCTGCGCGAGCGTTCTGGCGCAGCAGGCTGATGATTCCGTGGTCCAGCTTGTCCATGGCGCCACTTTACGGTGATCTTTTGTGTGTACCTAGGGTCTTTCGCAGATTCCCTGCGCGAAATCGCGAAAATTTGCCCGGTCGCGCTGTGACACTGAGAATATGACGTTGAGCCAGCCTGTTCCGACCGCGGTGACGCGGCGGCCCTCCAAGCGCCGCGTGCTCATGTGCCGGCCGGAGTTCTTCACCGTGAGCTACCGCATCAACCCGTGGATGCACCCGGAGGATCCGACCGACACCTCGCTCGCCGTGACCCAGTGGCAGGCCCTCTACGACATCTACATCGGCCTCGGCTTCGAGGTGGATCTCATCGACCCCATCGCAGGCCTGCCTGACATGGTCTACTCGGCCAACGGCGGCTTCGTGCTCGACGGCGTGGCCTACGGCGCCAGGTTCACCTACCCGGAGCGCCAGCCGGAGGGCCCCGCCTACATGGAGTGGTTCGCGAAGGCCGGGCTGAAGGTGCACGAGCCGCGCGAGACGAACGAGGGCGAGGGCGACTTCCTGCTCGTCGGCGATGTCATCCTTGCCGGAAGCGGCTTCCGCAGCGACTCCGCCAGCCATCAGGAGCTTGCCGAGGTTTTCGGCCGCAAGGTCATCAGCCTGGAGCTGGTCAACCCCAGCTTCTACCACCTCGACACGGCCATCGCCGTGCTCGACCCCGCGCCGGGGGAGGGTGAGGCCGCAAACATCGCCTACCTTCCCTCGGCGTTCAGCGACGAGAGCCTCGCCATCCTGCGCGAACGCTACCCCGACGCCATCATCGCCACGGAGGAGGACGCCGCAGTGCTCGGCCTGAACTCCTTCAGCGACGGCTACAACGTCGTCATCGCATCCCGCGCGAAGGACTTCGAACGCCAGCTGCGCGAGCGCGGCTACAACCCCATCGGCGTCGACCTCTCCGAGCTGCTGCTCGGCGGCGGCGGCGTCAAATGCTGCACCCTGGAGGTCCGGTCATGAGTGAGAACACCGCTGTTGCCACTGTCGGCTTCGAGCACCCCGTCGAAGGCCGCGAGGCATCCTTCGCCGCGATGGAGTTCGAGGATTCGCGCATCGCGAACACCTACAACCCGCTGCCCATCGTCATCGCGAGCGCTGAGGGCGCCTGGGTGACGGATGTCGAGGGTCGCCGCTACCTGGACTGCCTGGCCGCGTATTCGGCCGTCAACTTCGGCCACGGCAACCCGCGCCTGATCGCCGCCGCGAAGGATCAGCTCGACCGGGTCACGCTGACCTGCCGCGCGTTCCACAACGACAAGCTGGGCCCCTTCGTGGATGCGCTCGCGCGCCTCGCGAAGAAGGACATGGTGCTGCCCATGAACACGGGCGCCGAGGCCGTCGAGACGGGCATCAAGATCGCCCGCGCCTGGGGCTACCGCGTCAAGGGCGTCGAGGCGAACAAGGCCAACATCATCGTCGCGAACGGCAACTTCCATGGCCGCACGACGACCATCATCAGCTTCTCGGACGACGCGGATGCGCATGACGCGTTCGGCCCGTACACGCCCGGCTTCACCTCGGTGCCGTACGGTGACGCCGCCGCGCTCGAGGCAGCCATCGACGAGAACACGGTCGCCGTGCTGCTCGAGCCGATCCAGGGTGAGGGCGGCGTGGTCATCCCGCCGGCCGACTACCTGCCGGCCGTGCGCGAGATCACCTCACGCCACAACGTGCTGTTCATTGCGGACGAGATCCAGTCGGCCCTCGGCCGCACCGGCGCGACCTTCCAGTGCGACAACGCCGGCGTGGTGCCCGACCTGTACCTGCTCGGCAAGGCGCTCGGCGGCGGCATCGTGCCCGTCAGCATGGTCGTCGGCAACCGCGACGTCATGGGCGTGCTGCGCCCCGGCGAGCACGGCTCCACCTTCGGCGGCAACCCGCTCGGCGCCGCAGTGGGCTACGAGGTTGTGCGGATGCTCGAAACGGGCGAATACCAGAAGCGCGCGCGGGACCTCGGCGCGGTGCTGAAGGAGAGCCTCGAACGGCTCGTGGGCCGCGGCGTCACCGCCGTGCGCGCCGCAGGCCTGTGGGTCGGAATCGACATCGACCCCGCCTACGGCGATGCACGCGAGGTGTGTGAGCTTCTGCTCGCGCGCGGCGTCATGACGAAGGACACACACGGTTCCATCATTCGCATCGCGCCGCCGCTCGTCGTCGAGGAGCACGAACTGCTGTGGGCCGTCGATCAGCTGGAAGCGGTGCTCGCAGAGCTCGCTTAGCATCCTGTTTTTCTTCGCGAGTGGTCATTTTCTGCCCCAACCCGAAAGCTTTTGGGGCGAGAATTGACCACTCGCGGAGGGGTGGTTGGTTCAGTCGCGGGGGATGAGGCGCTGCAGCTGCGTGACGTGCTGCGGCCCGAGCTCATCGAGTGTGGCCACCTCGAGCAGCTTCATGGTGCGCACGACCTGCTCCGACAGGATCTGCACGGCGCGGTCGACGCCCTCGCGCCCGCCCGCCATGAGTCCGTACAGGTAGGCGCGGCCGATGAGCGTGAAGCGGGCACCGAGTGCGATGCAGGCGACGATGTCGGCCCCCGACATGATGCCCGTGTCGACGTGAACCTCGAGCTCGCCGCCGACCTCGCGCACCACATTCGGCAGCAGGTGGAACGGGATGGGGGCGCGGTCGAGCTGCCTGCCACCATGGTTCGACAGCACGATGCCGTCGACTCCGCGGTCGGCCATGAGCCGAGCATCCGCCACCGTCTGCACGCCCTTGACCATGATCTTGCCGGGCCACATGCCGCGGATCACGTCGAGGTCGTCGAGCGAGATGGTCGGGTCCATGGCGCTGTCGAGCAGCTCGCCGACGGTTCCGCCGGTCGAGCTGAGTGACGCGAACTCGAGGGGCGGGGTGGTGAGGAAGTTGAACCACCACTCGGGGCGCGGGATGGCGTTGACGATCGTGCCCAGGGTGAGCTGCGGCGGGATGGAGAAGCCGTTGCGCTTGTCGCGCAGGCGCGCGCCCGCGACGGGGGTGTCGACCGTGAAGAAGAGGGTGTCGAAACCGGCCGCCGCAGCCCGCTCGACGAGGCCATACGAGATCTCGCGCTCGCGCATCACATAGAGCTGGAACCAGTTGCGCCCGTGCGGGTTCGCCGCCTTCACACCCTCGATCGAAGTCGTACCCAGGGTGGAGAGGGTGAACGGGATGCCCACGGCGCCCGCCGCCCCGGCGCCGGCGGTCTCGCCCTCGGCATGCATCAGACGGGTGAAACCGGTGGGCGCGATACCGAACGGCATGGCGCTCGGCCCGCCCAACACCTCGCGGCTCGTGTCGACCTCGGGCACGCTGCGCAGGATGCTCGGGTGGAACTCGATGTCCTGAAACGCCTGCCGCGCGCGGGTCATCGAGATCTCGTCTTCGGCGGCCCCCTCCGTGTACTCGAACGGAGCCTTCGGGGTGCGGCGCTTCGCGATCGTGCGCAGGTCATGAATGGTGAGCGCAGCATCCAGTCGTCGCTTCTTGGCGTTGAGCTCGGGTGCCTTGAACTTCATGAGCGGCATGATGTCGCGGGGCTTGGGGAACTGTCTCTTCATGGTGACCTTCTAGGCGGATGCGCGGGGACGTGGCGAATAGGGGCGAGGCGAGAACGCGCGGGCGACAAGGGTGCGCAGCGACTCGAGGCTACCGGTGACAAGGCCCTGCGCCCTGGCCTGCACGAGCACATTGCCGATGGCGGTCGCCTCGACCGGGCCGGCCAGCACTGGCCTGCCGAGCCGGTCGGCAGTCAGCTGGCAGAGCAACTCGTTCTGTGATCCACCACCCACGATGTGCACGATCGACACCTGCCGGCCCGACAGCTCGGCCGCGGCGACGACGGCGCGGGCGAAGGCATCCGCAAGGCTCTCGATGATGCTGCGCACGAACTCGGCGCGGCTGGCGGGCACGGGCAGGTCGTACTCGAGGCAGTACCCGGCGATGCGGGCGGGCATGTCACCGGGGGCGAGGAATCGCGGGTCGTCGGCGTCGAAGACGGCGACCGGGGTCGTGACTGCGGCGGCCTGCGCGAGCAGCCCGGGCAGATCGATGACCTCGCGGCCCCGTTCCCAGCTGCGCACCGACTCGCTCAGCAGCCACAGGCCCATCACGTTGTGCAGGTAGCGCACGCGTCCGTCGACGCCGCCCTCGTTGGTGAAGTTGGCGGCGCGGCCGGCCTCGCTGATCACCGGATGCTCGAGCTCGACGCCCACGAGGCCCCAGGTTCCGCACGAGATGTAGGCAGTGTCGTCGCGGCTCGATGGGATGGCGACGACGGCGCTCGCCGTGTCGTGCGAGCCGACGGTCGTGACGGAGAGGTTGCGGCCAACCTCGGCGGCGACGGATGGCAGCAGGCCGCCGATGGTCGTGCCGGCGTCGACGAGGCCGGGGAGGATGGCGCGCGGCATGCCGAGGCGGGCAATGAGTTCGTCATCCCATTCGCGCGTCTCCGCGCCGAGCAGGCCGGTCGTCGACGCGTTGGTGCGCTCGGCAGCGGTGTTCCCCGTGAGCCAGAAGTTCAGCAGGTCGGGGATGAGCAGCATGGTGTCTGCGAGGTCCAGCTCGTCGGTCGCCAGCTGGAACACCGTGTTGAACGGCAGGTGCTGCAGGCCGTTCGCAGCATAGAGTTCCTGTGGCCCGACGAGGGCGTGCACCGCCTCCACTCCGGCCGCCGAGCGCTCGTCGCGGTAGTGGTACGGGGTGCCGAGCATCCGCCCCCCGCGCATGAGGGCGTAGTCGACCGCCCACGAGTCGACGCCGATACTGCGCAGCCCCGGCTCCTCGCGCACGGCCGCGCCGAGGCCGGCGACGACGTTGCGGTAGAGCTCGAGGATGTTCCAGTGCAGCCCGTCGGCGATGCGCACGGGAGTGTTGGCGAAGCGTGCGACGGGGCGGATGCTGAGCTCGTCATGGCCGACGAAGCCCAGCATGACGCGCCCGCTGGTCGCGCCCAGATCGATCGCGGCGACCGCCCCGCTCATCGGAGCCACCCGCTCATCGGAGCCACCCGTTCATCGGACCGCCCCGCTCATCGGAGGAAGGCGGCGGCGACGCCCGCATCCACCGGGATGTGCAGGCCGGTCGTGTGGCTGAGATCGGCCGAGCACAAGGCGAACACGGCGTTGGCGACATTCTCGGGCAGCACCTCACGCTTGAGCAGGGTGCGCTGTGCGTAGTACTTGCCCAGCTCCTCCTCGGGCACCCCGTAGACGGCGGCACGCTTGGCGCCCCAGCCGCCGGCGAAGATTCCGGAGCCGCGCACGACCCCGTCGGGGTTGATGCCGTTGACCTTGACCCCGTGCTCGCCGAGTTCGGCCGCGAGCAGCCGCACCTGGTGCGCCTGGTCGGCCTTCGTGGCGCTGTAGGCGATGTTGTTGGGCCCGGCGAACACCGAGTTCTTCGACGAGATGTACACGATGTCGCCGCCCATCTCCTGGGCGATGAGCACGGATGCTGCGGCGCGCGAGACAAGGAACGAGCCCTTTGCCATCACGTTGTGCTGCAGATCCCAGTCGGCGACCGTCGTCTCGAGCAGCGACTTCGACAGCGAGAGCCCCGCATTGTTGACCACGAGGTCGAGCCCGCCGAATGCGAGCACGGTGGCGTCGACGGCAGCCTGGACCGCCCGCTCGTCTGTGACGTCTGCCTTGATGCCGATGGCGACATCCGTGCCGCCCAGCTCGGCAGCGGCCGCCTGCGCCTTCTCGAGGTCGAGGTCGGCGATGACGACGCAGGCACCCTCCGCGGCGAGACGCGTGGCGATGGCCTTGCCGATTCCGGATGCGGCACCCGTGACGAGCGCGATGCGGCTCGCGAGCGGCTTCGGCGCGGGCATGCGCTGCAGCTTCGCTTCCTCGAGCGCCCAGTATTCGATGCGGAACTTCTCGGCGTCGCTGATCGGCTCGTAGCGCGAGATCGCCTCGGCGCCGCGCATCACATTGATGGCGTTCACGTAGAACTCGCCGGCGACGCGCGCGGTCTGCTTGTTGGCGCCGAAGCTGAACATGCCGACGCCGGGCACGAGCACGATGGCCGGGTCGGCACCGCGCATCGCCGGGCTCTCGGCGTTCGCATGGGTGTTGTAGTACGCCGCGTAGTCGGCCCGGTACTGCTCGTGCAGCTCCTTGAGGCGCGCGATCGAGTCGTCGACGGATGCCGCGGCCGGCAGGTCGAGCACGAGCGGCTTCACCTTGGTGCGCAGAAAGTGGTCGGGGCAGCTCGTGCCGAGGGCGGCCAGTCGCGGATGCTCGCTGGACGCCAGAAAGTCGAGCACTTCGTCACTGTCGCTGAAGTGCCCGAGCTGAGCGCGGTCGGTCGAGGCGAGTCCGCGAATGGCCGGCGCCAACGCGGCGGCCTTGGCTCGCCGTTCGGCCTCTGGCAGGGCCTCGTAACCGTCCAGAGGGGTTCCGAAGGGGTTCTCGCGCCCGTGCTCGGCGATGTAGGCGGCGGCGGTTTCGATGATCCACAGGCTGTTCGCCTCGGACTCCGCACTCGTGTCGCCCCATGCGGTCACGCCGTGCCCTCCGAGGATGCAGCCGATGGCATCCGGGTTCGCGCGCTTGATCGCGGCGATGTCCTCGCCGAGCTGCCAGCCGGGACGGCGCCACGGAACCCACACGACGCGACCGCCGAATGCGGCGGCGGTGAGTGCCTCGCCGTCGGCCGCCGTCGCGAAGGCGATGCCGGAGTCGGGATGCAGGTGGTCGACATGTGCGGCATCCACGAGCCCGTGCATGGCCGTGTCGATGGAGGGGGCCGCACCGCCCTTGCCGTGGAGCACATAGTCGAACGCGGCGACCATCTCGTCTTCGCGCTCGACGCCCGGGTAGACCTTGGAGAGGGCGCGCAGGCGGTCGAGTCGCAGAACGGCCAGACCCTTCTCGGTGAGGGTGCCGAGGTCGCCGCCGCTGCCCTTCACCCAGAGCAGTTCGACGTCTTCGCCCGTGACGGGGTCGGTCTCGGTGCCCTTCGCGGAAGTGTTGCCGCCCGCGAAGTTGGTGTTGCGGGGGTCTGCGCCGAGGCGGTTGCTGCGGGCGACAAGTTCGCGTGCTGTCTCACTCATGTCTCTTCTGTTCTCTCGTCGTCTGGTGAGGGGTCGCAAAGTGCCCTTGCGGGCATCCGCGAAGGGCACTTTGTGACCTCTCAAGGAACATCGTGGGCTTAGGCGCCCCAGCTGGCCTGCGCGCCGCCGACGCGCTCCTCGCTGATGCGTTCGCGGTATCCGCTGGCCGTGAACGCGGCCATCGGGTCGGCCGGCAGGCCACGCGACTCGCGCCACTCGGCGAGAGGAGCGCGCACATCGGTGTAGAAGGCGTCCATGAGGATGCTGTTGGCCCCGAGAACGTCGCCCGCGGACTGGGCGGCACCCAGAGCATCCGTGTCGACGAGGAGCGCGCGCGCCGTCATCTCCTGCACGTTCAGGACCGAACGGATCTGGCCCGGAATCTTCTCCTCGATGTTGTGGCACTGGTCGAGCATGAATGCGACACCGCTGTCGGTGCCGTAGCCGCCGCCGCGAACAACCTCGAACAGGATGCGGAAGAGTTGGAACGGGTCGGCCGCACCAACGATGAGGTCGTCGTCTGCGTAGAAGCGCGAGTTGAAGTCGAAGGCGCCCAGCTTGCCGAGACGCAGCAGCTGCATGACGATGAACTCGATGTTGGTGCCCGGCGCATGATGGCCGGTGTCGAGGCAGACCATGGCGCGCTCACCGAGGGCGGCGACCTGGGCGTAGCTGGTACCCCAGTCGGGAACGTCGGTGTGGTAGAAAGCCGGCTCGAAGAACTTGTATTCGAGCACGAGACGCTGCTCGGTGCCGAGTCTCGCGTAGATCTGCTGAAGCGAGTCGCTCAGGCGGTCCTGCCGGGCTCGCATGTCGCCCTGGCCGGGGTAGTTGGTGCCGTCGGCGAGCCAGATCTTGAGGTCCTTCGAGCCGGTCTTGTGCATGATGTCGATGCACTCGAAGTGGTGGTCGATGGCCTTCTGGCGGATGCGGGGGTCGCTGTGGGTGACGGAGCCCAGCTTGTAGGCGTCGTCCTGGAAGGTGTTCGAGTTGATCGTGCCGAGACTCACACCCTGCTCGTTGGCGTAGGCACCCAGCGCGGCGTAGTCGTCGACCTTGTCCCACGGGATGTGCAGGGCGACCTTGGGGGCGAGGCCGGTGAACTTGTGCACCTGCGCGGCGTCGGCGATCTTCTCCTGCGGTGTGCGGGGGGTGCCCGGTGTTCCGAAGACGCGAAAGCGGGTGCCGGAGTTGCCGAATGCCCAGGAGGGTAGCTCGATGGCCTGCTCGGCGAGCAGGGGAGCGATGTCACTGAATTGCGCCATGGGAGTTCTTCCGTTCTGGATGAATCGTTTCAATCATGAGTGTAATCGAGATCTGTCAGATGTTGGTCTGCGCGCCGTGCTGCCGTACGGCAGCGAGTTGGTCCTCCAGATTGAAGACCTCGGTCAGCGAGATGAAGCCCTCGTCGGGGGGAACATCCAGATCCACGAAGTGCTCGGCCATGGCTCGCTGCCAGCGCGCGTTCACCTCGGTGGCGGCCATCGCACGCTGAGCTGCGCCCAGATCATCCGACTCGACGTAGCCGATCAGTAGGCCGTCCGGTCGCAGGAAGAGCGAGTAGTTGTGCCACCCCGAGTCGGCAAGCGCCTCAAGCATGTCGGGCCACACAGCAGCGTGAGCAGCCTTGTACGCCTCGATATGGTCAGGCTTCACCTGAAGCTGAAAACAGTAGCGATTCATGGCCGTCCCTCTAGTGCCACTTCGGCAGTGCGGCCATATCAACATGGCGGTGTTCGATGCCGAGCAGCTCGGCGGCAGCGCGGAGGTCGCCGGCCACATGGCCTACGCACAGCGCCCAGTGGTGGCCAACCCCGGTCTTCGACCACTCGTCCACCCATACGCCGGGGTCGCCGCCGAAGTCGACGCGCGATGTCGTGTTGCCGATCTCGAGCAGCGGCCCCGGCGTGACAACACCCTCGCTGGTGATGAAGGTGTAGCTGCCGTCTCTGTCCTCGCCGACGCCGAAAGTGGTGATGGGTCCGTGTTTGACATCGAACTCGACCGAGACGCCGTAGCCGCGCTTGCCGTGATAGATGCCGAGCCCCCGCAGCAGCGGATCGCGCTGCGAGACGGCGAGGTGTGCCGGGCCGTCGTGACCCATCTCCACGACGTCGTCGAAGAAGTTGAGAGCCTGGATCTCGGTGAATGAGCCGCCAGCCCCGATCGTGTGGGCGGCGAGCATGGCGATGCTGGTGCGCAACTCGTATTCGCCAGCGAAGGGGATGCCCCGGGCGGTCAGGAGCGACGAGCCAAGAATCATTCCGGCGCCAAGACGTTCATGCAGTTCTCCGCCCAGCCCCCGGTGGTAGTAGGCCGCCGAATCGAGATCGAAGTCGTCGACGAGGCGGTCGAGGCCGACGCTGACCTTCGCCCCCCAAGCAAAATCCTCTTCGTCGACAGAGCTGTCGATCTCGAACAGTTGCCGGGCGAGGCCCATGCGCTCCCTGACCTGCGCATCCGTCACCTCGTCTACTCTCACGCGCAGATCGTCGAACTCGAGCACTTCGACATGCGATCCGAACTGGGCGGAGACGCGAGTCATGTCGGTCGAGACGTCGAGCATCCCCGGGTAGACGTGGCCCATGAGGCCGTGACGGGCGTGACGCAGGGTCGCCCGCACCTTGGCGGCGTTCACCCAGCGATTGATGCGGGTCCAGGCGCGCTCGTCTTTGAGATGACCCGAGACGCTGCGGAACTCGATTCCGGCCCGCAGGAACACGTTCGCCACCTCAGGCACGGGGCACTGGCCGCAGTAGGCGAGCCACTTGCCGGTGTCGAAGTTCGCATGATCCATGGCCTCGGTCGGCTGCAGGTCGATGACCAGGACGGGGGTGCCCCCGCGCTGAGCGATCGGCAGAACCATGGATGCCGTGAGGTAGGTGGTGAGAAAGATGACGATGAGATCGCAATCGGCCTGGCGCAGCTTCTCTGCTGCGACCGCGGCCTCCCGCGCATCCGAAATGAATCCGACGTCGATGACCTCGGCGTCGAGGGCGGTGAATCGTTCGGTGACATAACGGCTCGACTGCTGCAACTGCGGCAGGAGCTCGGGGAACTGGGGCCAGTATGCAGCCAGGCCACCGGCGACGAGGCCGATGCGGGTTGCCCGGCGGATCTTCGGGGGAAGCAACTCGGTGACTGGGGTGCGGGACATCATTGGCTCCGAAAGAGTGTTGTGGTGTTCGTGGGGTCTGGTGGGGTTCTCCCGGGCCCACTCAGCGAAGTGTGGGCGGGCCCGGGAGAGGAGACGGCTACCTAGAAGTCGTAGTCGTCGATGTTTTCTGCGTTGAACCGCGTGGGCGGCCCGACGATGGCGACGCCGTTCGCTCCCACGGTGATCTCTCCCATCTCGCCGGCGTCAAAGGTGTCACCCTCTGCTCCGGTGATGGTTCCGTCGACGAGGGCCTTGCCGGCGAATGCGGCAACGTATCCGAGCTGTGCTGGGTCCCAGAGAGCGAACTCCTGCACGGTGCCGTCCTTGACGAACTCGCGCATTTCGTTCGGCAGGCCGAGGCCCGTCAGAGCGACCTTGCCCTTGTAGTCAGACGTGGAGATGTACTTGGCTGCTGCAGCGATGCCCACGGTGGTCGGAGAGATGATTCCGGCCAGGTCGGGGTAGGAGGAGAGCAGGCCCTGGGTCTCCTGGAATGACTTGTCGGCGTCGTCGTCGCCGTAGACCTTCGCCACGAGGTGGATGTCTGCGTAGTCGGGGTTCGATTCGAGCTCCTCCTCCATGAACTTGATCCACTCGTTCTGGTTGGTAGCCGTCGCCGTTGCCGACAGGATGGCGATGTCACCGGATCCGCCGATCTGCTCTGAGATGATCTCGAGCTGGATCAGTGCGACGTCCTTGGCGACAACCTGGCTGATGAAGATGTCGCGGTAGTCGGGGTTGGTGTCCGAGTCGAATGCGACGATCTTCGCGCCGGCCTCGCGGGCCGTCTGGAGTGCGGGTCCGACCGCGTCGGGGTCGTTCGCCGCGATGACGATGACGTTCGTTCCCTCCTGAGTGGCCTGCTCGATGAACGGGATCTGGGCGCTGGCGCTGGCCTCGAGCGGCCCGAGGACCTGCGAGTCGTAGCCGATCTCCTTCGCGCCGTCCTCGCCGCCGCCGAGGACGACATCCGTGTAGGGGTTGTTCAGTTGCTTGGGGAGGAAGGCGATGGTGCTGG
Organism: Homoserinimonas aerilata; assembly: GCF_006716125.1. Lineage (NCBI taxonomy): Bacteria > Bacillati > Actinomycetota > Actinomycetes > Micrococcales > Microbacteriaceae > Homoserinimonas > Homoserinimonas aerilata. Next base: position 57,714 of record NZ_VFOM01000006.1, read on the forward strand.
TGCCGTCGCCGCCGGCCTCGCCGCCTCCGCCGTTACCTGTGGTTGCGCAACCGGTTGCGGCGAGAGCCACGACTGTTGCGACTGCAGCGAAGGTGCCGACGCGACGACCCCGCCCGCTAGTGGAAAACAACTTCATTGTTCTTCCTTTCGTGATCACGCCTGGTGCTTAGGCGCTGTTCGCTCCGGAGGCACCCTGCCTCTGGAAGTTTTGGTGGACCCTGCGAAGCCGGATCCTTTCCCTGCCCCATGCGATGAGGCTGGGAGCCACGACCGACAGCACAAGGAGCCCGCCGGTGACGATGATGAGCGCCGTCTCCGGCACCTTGGCCAAGCGCAGCGCGTAGGTGAGCGTGCCGATCAGGAGAACGCCGCCGACCACCCCGAGGATGTTGCCCTTGCCGCCGAAGATGGAGACGCCGCCGAGGAGCACTGCCGCGATGACGGTCAACTCCAGGCCGGTGCCGTTGTCGGGCCCGGCACTCGCCAGACGAAGAGTGAGGAAGACGCCGACCATGGATGACACAACACCGGTGGCGACGAACAGCCAGAACTTCGCGTGACCAACCCGCACGCCGACGAAGGTGGCGGCCTGAGGGCTGTAGCCCAGCGCATAGAGGCCGCGCCCGAACGGGGTGAAGTGGAGGAGCACCGCGAAGAACGCGATGACCACGAGCACGAAGATCATGATCACCGGGATGCCGGTGTTGCCGATCTTGGACAGCACGAATGAGGTGAGCTCCTTGGGAAAGCTGGCCACCTTCTGATCGCCGATGACCACGAGCGCAAGGCCGCGATAGAGCGCGAGAGTACCGATCGTCACGGCCAGCGACGGGAGGCCAAGGGTCGTGATGAGAAAACCGTTGAATGCACCACACAGAACCCCGATGAGCAGCGACAGCGCCATCACCGTGCCGATGTCGAGCCCACTGTCGCGCCACAGAACACCCATCACGGCACTCGTGAGACCCGCCGTGGAGGCCACCGACAGGTCGATCTCGCCGGAGATGATAACGAGCGCCATCGGCATGGCGATGAGCAGCACCGGCACCACCTGGATGAGCAGGAATCCGACAGTGAGGGTTGAGGCGAAGTAGTTCACCGACACCATCGAGATCACGATGACCGAGATCAGGATGTAGAAGATCACGGCATCATGACCGCTGATGCGGCGGATCCATTGACTACGCGTGGCAGTGGCCATCGTTTCAGACATCTTTGGCCTCACTCACTCGAAGCTTGCGGGTTCTTCGCAACGACACAACGCGGTCGATGATGATGGCGGAAAGAATAAGAACGCCCACGATCGCCTGCTGCCAGAACTTGTCGACCCGGGTTGCGGTCAACGCCCCGGTGATGGTGGAGAGCAGAACGGCGCCGATCGCGGCACCCGCCACCGTGCCCGAACCGCCGAAGATGGCTACGCCGCCGACAACGACCGCGGCCACCACATCCAATTCGAGACCCGAACCGGTCAGCGCACCCACCGAGTTGTAGCGCGAGGTGTAGAGCACCCCGGCCAGGCCCGTGAGAGCGCCGGTGGCGATGAACGCGCTCAGCACGCGCCCGCCGACGGGGATGCCGAACAGCCGCGCAGCATCCGGATCGGAGCCGATCGCATACAGATCACGCCCGCTCCGCACCGAACTCATGAACACCGCGACCGCGACGGTAATAACCACCGCGATGATGGTGATGATCGGGATGCCGAAGAAGGTGTCCACCGAGAGGTTGCCGAACTCCTTCGGGTTGTCGCCCGAGAAGAACTGCTTGGAGCCAGCCCAGCTCGAGAGCACGCCCCTGAATATGTACATGGTCCCGAGCGTGATCACCAACGCAGGAACCTTCGCCGAGGTCACCAACAGGCCGTTGATCGCCCCCAGCAGCCCGCCGAAGGTCATACCGATCACGAAGACCAGCACGAGGGGAATGTCCGGGAAGATGTCGAACACGGTTCCGGTGCCGAACGCGGTGAGGCCCAAAATGGCGCCCACCGAGAGATCGACATTGCGGGTGATGATGACAATGGACTGCCCGACCGCCAAGATCACCATGATCGTGGCGTTGAGCATCAGATCCTTGGTGCTCTGCGGAGACAGGAAGCGCGGATTGAGGATGAAGGTCACCGCGATGAGCAGAACGAGGGCACTCGCCACCGGAATCTCCCGGGCGGTGAAGAAACGCTTGACGGCGCCGCTGCGTGCGGCGGTCGGTGTGTGGGTCACGGTGCTCATTCGCCAGCCCCCTGACTTCCCGTCGCCGCCTGCATGACCAACTCAGCCGTCGCATCCGCCCTGCTCAGCTCTGCCGTGATGCGGCCCTCGTGCATGACGAGAACGCGGTCTGCCATGCCGAGAACCTCCGGCAGCTCTGAGGAGATCATGAGGATCGCGATGCCTCGGCCCGCGAGCTCGGAGAGGAGCCGGTGCACCTCGGCCTTGGTGCCGACGTCGATACCCCGAGTCGGTTCGTCGACGATGAGCAGCCGGGGGGAGGTGGCCAGCCACTTGGCGAGCACCACCTTCTGCTGATTGCCGCCGGAGAGGGTGGAGACGGGAAGATCCTGTGATGCCGTCTTCACCTGGAGTCGCTGGGACCAGTCCTCGGCTGCGGCATGCTCGCGTCTCCCAGATATGAGACCGAAGCGGGCGAGAGAATTGCGCAGGGTGAGGGTGACATTGCGGCTGACGGGGAGGTCGAGAACGAGCCCCTGCTTGCGGCGGTCCTCCGGCACGAAGCCGATGCCCGCAGCGATCGCATCCCTCGGGCTGCGCGGCTTGAGCTTGCGGCCGCCGACAGTCACAGTGCCCGAATCGTAGGGGTCGATACCGAAGACGGCCCTGGCCACCTCGGTTCGGCCCGCACCGACCAGCCCAGAGAGGGCAACGATCTCACCCGCGCGAATCTCGAAGTTGATGTCCGTGAAGGTGCCAGCGCTGCTGAGGCTGTCGACCTTGAGTACGACGTCACCGATCTCGGCAGTCTCCTTGGGGAACAACTCGCCAAGCTCGCGGCCCACCATCTCCTTGACGATGGCCTGCACCGTGACATCAGCAGTGTTGTGAACCTGAATGTAGTGGCCATCGCGCATGACGGTGATGCGGTCGCAGAGGTCGAAGACCTCCTCGAAGCGGTGCGAGATGAACAGGATGCCGGCACCCTTGTCGCGAAGCGAGCGGGCGACGCTGAAGAGGCGATCGACTTCGACGCCCGAGAGCGCTGCGGTCGGCTCATCCATAACAAGCACGGTGGCGTCGAGGGAGATGGCCTTGGCGATCTCGATGATCTGCTGGTCGGCGATCGATAGGCCTTCGGCAATGCGGTCGGGGTCGATCGGCACGCCGAGGGTGGCGAAGAGTTCGGATGCTCGGCGACGCATCTCAGCTCGGCTGATAAGCCCGCCACGCCCTGTGGGTTGACGGCCGATGAAGATGTTCTCCGCAACGGTGAGGTCGGGAAAGAGGGTGGGCTCCTGGTAGATGACGGAGATCCCGGCGGCTTTGCTGTCGCTCACGCTGCGAAAGTGGACGGGCTTGCCGTCGACGAGGAACTCTCCCCGATCGGGGGCGTGGACGCCGGCGAGGATCTTGACGAGGGTGGATTTGCCGGCGCCGTTCTCGCCCACGAGGGCGTGGATCTCACCGGCACGGATCTCCACGGTTCCCTCGGCGAGGGCGATGACGGGCCCGAATGTCTTCGATGCACCGCTGAGTTGCAGCAGGGGTTGATCGATGACATTGCTGCCTGGGGTGTGCGTTGCCATACGCCGGGGATACCTCCACGATGAGGGATTGAATCGATTTAATGCGGGTGTTCGAGAAGACTACGGTCGCAAGACGTGATCGTCAAGGCGAGAGCTGCGACATCCGTGTCATTGTTGGACTCGACGGGCGAACAGCGATGGTGAATCGTTACACTTGTCGCCTGCGACCGACGGAGGAATCATGACCGCAGCCAGCGTGAAAGACGTCGCCGCGCTCGCGGGAGTGTCGGTCGGAACAGTCTCCAATGTTCTCAACCGGCCCGGCAAAGTCAGCGCGTCGA